>JAQWSU010000045.1:900000-1141308 GCA_029243025.1 Pirellulaceae bacterium
TCGAACTCGCAAATCATGATTTCGAGTAATCTGGGAACTCCTCAGGCCCCTGATTCGCCGTCCGCTAGAACGTTCTCCACGATTAACAGCAGCGAGTTCGGGTCGTAGGGCTTACGCAGAAAATAGCGGCAACCGGCCGTCCGAGCCCGCCGCACAATATCCGGGCTTTCCATCCCACTCAAGATCACCACCGGCGTAGCGAACGTTTTGGGATCATCTCCTAGCTTTGCACAGAATTCCAGTCCATTTCCATCTGGCAGGCGAATATCGAGAATAATGAGCTCGGGTAAGCGATCCTGGATTTTTTGCGTTGCGACCGCCAGATCGTGGGCCACAGCAGCTTGGAACCCCAGACGAGTCAAGGCTGTCGCAAGGACAAAAGCCTGATCGCGATCATCGTCAACGATCAAAATACGACCGCATTGGCGTTCCGATTCAGCCAGCGGTGGCTGAAGTAAGGCATCGTTACAAACCATCTCTCCCCCCTGACCGGCTTCGCAATACGACCGTTGTGGACATGTTGCAGACGCCGTTACGAAAATCCCGAGGAAGAGTAGGACACTTAGTCCTTGCCGTCAAACATTTGGGTCAGCCATCACCAATCGACCCCAGATAACCGGGCCAGTGCCAACTGAAGCGCCTGAGTTCCATCAGAACCGTGCCCTTGAGCCTTGAGGGCGACATACAACTGATGGGCAAGCGACAAGCCGGGTAGTGCCAGGTTCATCCGCTTTGCTTCATCCAGCGCGATCCCCATGTCCTTGATAAAATGCTCGACAAAAAAACCTGGATCGAAGTTGTGATCGATGATCCGCGGACCAAGATTCGACAAGGACCAACTGCCCGCTGCACCCGAAGCGACCGACGCTAAAACCGTCGTCAAATCCAAGCCAGCCTGATGGGCGTAAAGCAACGCTTCGCAAAGACCAACCATATTGGAAGCAATCAGTGTCTGATTGACCATTTTTGTATGCTGACCAGCACCCGGCCCACCTTGGTGAACAAGCGTTTGTCCCATCGCGGTAAAACATGGAGTCAGCGCTTCGACGGCCTCATCAACACCACCAATCATTATCGACAGACGTGCCTCCCGTGCCCCAACGTCCCCACCCGACACAGGCGCATCCACACTGAACACTCCCTGTTGCTGAGCTCGCTCGGCAATTTCAATTGCAAGACTCGGTTCACTGGTTGTCATATCCACGAGAATATTGCCCGCATCGCAACCCGCCAAGGCGCCCCGCTCACCCAAAATCGTCTCTCTAACATCAGACGGAAAACCAACAATCGTGAAGATCACGTCGCTTTGTTTTGCGATCTCCAAGGCTGAATCGGCCCAAGTCGCGCCTTTGTCCAGCAGTGGCTGTGCCTTGTCACGTGTGCGATTAAAGACGGTTGTTTCAAAACCGTGGTCGATCAGATGGCCGCACATACTGACGCCCATCACCCCTGTTCCGATCCAACCGATCTTCGTTTGCCCTGCTTCAATCGATTTCATCTGCAACGGCCTTTCTGCCCAAAAGAGCCCAAGAATCGAGGTCGTAAGAAGGCCGCATTTTAGACAAAGGCTGAGTCATCAACCATCCGGGGCGGAACTCTTCAATCGACGTTACAATTCCGGACGTCGTAGGATCTCATTGAGCAAGATGGCTGCCTTTACATCCTCAGGGGAATGCAGCATCTCTACGACTCGCGATGCGAGCATGCCAACCTCTTCCCTTCCTTGCTGCGACGATTGAGTCATCTCCGGAAGTCGCGAGGTTGATTGGAGCTTTCCCAGTCTGTGATCAAACTTCTTTTGAATGCGATCCTCGAGTTGCTCATCGATCTGGCTGATGTCGGAGCGAAGCGGTCTGGCTGAATCCGTCAAGGACTGACTCGGACCGCCCATGTGACGGCTAACATGCTCAGCGATCGACTCTCGCTGAGACGCGGTCCGTTCCGCCGTAATGACCGGTTCGGCAACAAGTTCGGCCGAAACAATCGGTTCGGAGCCAGCCGACTGCGAACGGGGACGCGTTCGCGTTATTTCGACTTCCTGCTCGAGTTGCGGCGGTTGCTGATCTACCTTCTCAGCCCCGACGGCGCGCCGCAACATAGCTTCGATCTCATTTTCGAGTCTCGGCCGATCACCGTCCTCAATTGGCTGTCGATTCCGACGCTTCACCTTGTTCCGCTCGGCTTTGCCTTTGAAGAATTGCCCCGCCAATGAGCTAATTACGATGATCGCAAACACAACGATCTGTAGAATATTATCGAGATCAACAGCCAATAGAATCGGATCGAGCATCGCTTGAATCACCTCTGGCGAAGCAGTTTAGTTCGTATTGCCGCTTGGACGTTGCATGCTTCCCGCGCCCGCGATGGAGCTTCTCATTTCGGTATCGGCCTGTACATTCCTCAGCTTGTAGTAGTCCAAGATCCCGAGGCGGCCGCTTCGAAATGACTCTGCCATCGCGACAGGCACTTCGGCTTCGGCTTCGACTAGTTTGGCGCGACTCTCTTCAATGCCAGCAATTTGCTCTTGCTCGGCTGCTGCCGCCATCGCACGACGTCCTTCCGCTCGAGCACGTGCCACGCGTGTGTCGGCCTCGGCCTGATCCGCTTGGAGACGGGCGCCGATGTTGTCACCCACATCGATATCGGCAATGTCGATCGAGACAATTTCAAAAGCCGTTTGAGCATCTAACCGTCGCCCCAGTACGGCCTTCGAAATCATATCGGGGTTTTCCAACACGTTGTCGTGTCCCCCGGCCGAGCCAATCGCACTGACTATTCCCTCACCAACGCGGGCGATAATCGTCTCTTCGGTCGCTCCACCGATTAGTCGCTGCAGGTTCGCTCGAACCGTTACACGGGCTCGGACTTTCAACTGAATACCATCTTTTGCGACCGCGTCCAACGTCGGCCGAGCCGAACCTTTGGCGGGGCAGTCGATCACTTTTGGATAGACACTGGTCTGAACAGCCTCCAGCACGTTTCGCCCGGCAAGGTCGATCGCCGTCGCCTCTAAAAACGTCAATTTAATCGTCTTTGCTTTATTGGCAGCAATCAGCGCCCGAATCACGAGCGGCACATTTCCACCTGCCAGATAGTGGGCTTCCAAAGCTTTGCTCGTGATTCCTGTCGACTCGTCCAGACCCGCTTGAACGGACATGACCTTGCTACGCACAATCACAGACGGAACGACCCGGCGGAAGCGCATCCCCAACAGATCTAAAATCCCAATGCTTGCCCCGGTCGTAACGGATTGGACCCACAACCAAAAATAGGAGATGAAGATGTAGAGCAATATCAGACCGAATACAAATACCCCGATTGCAACCACAATGACGGCGATATTTGTAGAGGTCAGTTGAGCGACCAACATTTCCACTTCCTTTCAAGTTCAAAACCATTTAAAGGCGACAAACCGTATTGCCTCCTCGACTTGGTATCCCAGACGGGGTCGGTTGTCAAGGTAAAGGATCCTCGAATGGATCGGGGAGAATGACATCCAGTTGTTGCTCGGAAGCTGTTTTCGCGGAGGTTGTGGCCGGGCGGACAACGAGATGGTTACCTTTGGCAGCAACCACATCCACTTCCGTTCCGACATCGATCACCATCCCCTCGCTGACGGCATCGATCGTCTGTCCCGACAATCGGATCGCTCCGCTCGGTAACATCGGAGTCACCGCCTTGCCACGCTGGCCGATCAATTCTCGCAGAGCTTGAACCTCAGCTGGCACCAATTCGTCAGCTGGCTTTGGCTTGATTAAGACCCGCTTACCAATCGATGTTTTCGGCCACCATCGCACAATCAAGACCAACACGATTGGTAACAGACTGACGGTCGTGCAAGTGAAGACTCCGCCCCAAAAGGATCCAGCGGTGACGAAAGAAGTGATAATCGCCCCCAAAAAAAGCAAGCCGGAGATGATCGAGAGCAGTCCACCTGACGGGACAAACAGTTCCAGACAGAGCAGACCCAGTGCGACGACCAGCAGGATCAGTGGCCAAAACAAATCTGTTATTTCCACAACTCCTCCCATGCTCTTATCTCAATCGCACCATTTAAAATCGCTCAGTTCGAACCGTTTAGCTCGACTGGCTCGACGACAATGCGGCTGCCACTGACCTCAATCACACGAATGGGCTCGCCTTTCTGAATCACCTGGCCGTCGCTAATCACATCCATCACTTCTGATCCGAAGACGGCCTTTCCCGAGGGAGTCAATTGAGTTCGTGTCAATCCAACCTCATCCATCAGATGATTGTAGTCGACAAGTGACTCACGACGAGCGAGTTCTACGCGAGCCTCCTGGTCAGGTGGCAAGAGCATCATTCTGCTCAAGATCGGTGCACGATGCAGATATTTGCTCAGCACAAATCCAGAGACAATCAGTCCAAAAACTGCCATGGCGACCATCATTAGGGAACTCGAAAACCGATTGTACTGGTAGCTGTTGCTAGGCAGAACAAAAGTTTGAGAAGCCAAAACGAGCGAGGAGATGACCAAAAAACCACCGCCGAGACCAAAGACGCCGAAGCCTGGGATCACAAAAATTTCGATGATCACGAAGCTGATACCTGCCAAGAATAACATCACCTCGAGAATCTCGGCCGTACCATTCAAGTAGTTTGCCCAGAAATAGAGCATGAAACAGAGAATCGAAAGAAAGCCGCCTAAACCAAGGCCGGGTGAGGAAATCTCTGCCATCAAAGCAAAGGCCCCGATGAACAAAAGAATGCCTCCGAGTTCGGGAGACGCCAAGGCATCAACCACATCGAACGCCCAGTTCGGCTCCACAATTTCAGGTGACTCTTCGAGCTGATAAAGCTGGGCAAACTCATTGAAGTCGTTGACGACGAATCGAGCCAATCCGAACTGTTCAGCTCGCTTACCGTCCAATTCCAAAACCTTTCCCGCCGTCGTGATGGGCTCACCGCGAATCCAGTCTCCCACTTCTGACTCTTCGGCCGGAGCGACTTCAGCTTGCTCAAGCGGTGATCCCGCCCCCTCCGCTCCATACTTTTCTCGGAACTCTTCCGGCGACAAATAAATCGTTTGATTCGAACCCGCTCGCCTGTAACGAAAGACTTCCAACTCAGGATCGATCATTGCCAAAACAAGCGACCAAGTGTGTGACTCTCGCTCTGCAATGCGTTGAATGGGTTCCTTCAGATCGGCAATTTCCTGACCCCGTATTGCCACCGCCCCGTCGCCACCGAGAATGGCCTCCGCCTCCACCACAATTTGATCACATGCCAACGCGATAATCATCGCATCCGACCGAGCTTCCCGCGGGATGTAAGCCACAGTCCGCAGTTGAGACGCCTCAAGGTCCGCAAGAAATCCAGCGAGCCTCACGCTTTCGTTGGGTGATCCGCCCGGACTGTTGATGCGCACGCAAACAAAGTTGACTTGCCGCGTATCCAGTTCGCGCTGAATAATTTTCACAATGCGATCCACGGTCATGCTGTTGACTGGCCCGTTGACCTCGACCTGGATCGCTTCCCAACCTTTTCCCATGGAAGGGTCAAAGGCGAATTGATCCGCTGGGATTCGCAAGGCAGCCGCGAGCTCCGGAACATCGTCCGCAAGATAACTCACAATTCCCAGTTCGCGAAGTTTGTCACCGCGGAATCGCCCCATCTGGCCGGCCGGAATGAAGGTATTGATTTCTTGGATGTCGTTGCGCTCACGCTTCAGCCGCTGAAGCTCCTCCGGCCACGCATACAACTCACCGTTGCTTGTCGTCACGCGTGAGATCGTCAAGTCGGGGTCAAGCATGCCCAGCGCGATTGCCTCGGGAACCGTCCGCCGACTACGAGCAATTTCAGCGTAGCCACCCCGCATCGTAGGCCCGATCGTCACCTCGCCGGCACCCGCCTCTCCAAGCACCGCATCCTCGCTCATGATGATTTCTTCACAAGCAAGTGCAGCCAACACCGCATGGCCGGTCGCCGACTTGGGAATGAAGGCGATCGTTCGCACACGCTCTAGCTCAGGACCCGTTAAGAATCGAGCCAAAGAGAGAGCTCGCTCGAACTCGGTACCACTTCCATCACTGTTTTCTGGCACCCAGAAGTCAAAGACAATCACCGGCCGCTCACCGCCCGCCGGCTGCTCCGCGAGTACCCGCTGAACCATCTGCTTGATGACCCGGTCCGACGAGTCTTTCAACGGCAATGGCACCCGGATCCGTCGAGCCGTCACCGGTTGCTCCTGTGCCACGATGGGGGTAGCCGGTATCAGCTGTAAACCAAGGCCGATCGCAAGTGCCGCGAATGGAACCGCGTTGAAGGTGAAACCGATCAATGGCTTTCTCAAATCGTGTCGTGTCATTCCAATTCGCTTGGGTGGACGCGGTCGGGATTGGCACCCAGGGCCCTCGGGCCCGACCTGCGACTGGGAGGTGCGGGCAGACAACCGTCCACTCGCTCGGCCGTCGAATTATAGGTCGAGTAGTCGGTGCGGAAAAGCAGCGTGGCTAGGACAAACCGATTCCAGGCCATTGATAACAGCTGTTAGAGCAGGGGCAATGTCAAGCATTTCCCCTTAACTTCATGCCGTGACGCTCGGCTTGAGCGACTGCGCTACTCACAAAACGACTCTCATTGGCTGACAGTCGGTGGTCAGAGACTCGGCCTAACGAGGCGTCGAATTGAGTTTCGTTCCCAAACGAGGTTCCGTGGCCGACGGGGCGTTGGTTGGCGGCTGATTAGCGATTTGCGGATCGTTCCATTTTTCGATCACTTTCGTCCAACCTCGAGGAGTTTTCGGACTCACAAAGGAACGAAAGAACCCGGCCACTCGATGCGTCGCATTATTAGGATGGTGATCGCTGAAACGATACATCAAATATCCTTGTTTGTTAAAGACTTTGATGTTTTCAGGCAGGAGTTGACTCCCATTCGATTTTGGCTTGGCCAAGATCACCTGAATTTTGGCAAAATTCGCGGCGTCATCCGCTCGCTTGGGGACCGCTTCCAACCAAAACTTGTCTTTGACTTCAGCGGGTGGACGCAACTCCCGAATCCAGTACCGCTGCTTCATCGTTGAAGCTTTTGCGCCAAACAGAAATGGTAACGGCCCTTCGGCGATCGCCTTGCCCCGCATCTCTGGCGGTAACTGCGTTTCGGTTAACACTTTGGTCCTGGAATCAAATTGAAAGATTGCCTTACCATCGCAAACCCAATACTCACCGAACTGAGTTTCTTGTTTCTTAAATCGATTCTTCTTGTCGGTGGCCTCGGGATCGAAACTGTAAACTTCGTCAACTCGCATCAGTCCCTTGTCCGGTTTTGCGAAGCGAATGGTTCCCCGATCGATTGAGCGAGGGGCATCCTTGGGGCCGAATACAAAATCCCAATTCTCTCGGGTGAATTTACACTGAAAGGTTTTGATACCGTCGGTCTTTTTTTCCCAATAGTTCAGAATCATATCCAACCGTTGCTGGTCGGCCGGCGTCAATTGGAATTCGGCCGGAGGACCACTGGCTCGACGATTCGGAACCTGTGTACTACTCGTCCTCGATGATGGCGCAGCAGCCGACTGCGAATCCACAGCGGCTGATCTCAGTTGGGGCGATCGGTTGTATTGACCAGAACTTTGAGGAGAACGGGAGGCCGCCGGCGAAGCGGTCTGACGTTGATTTGTCGTGCCAACTCCGGCTTGCCTAGCTCCGGCTTGCCTAGCTCTGGCTTGCCTAGCTCCCGGTGCATTCGATTGAGCCAGTCCATTTGTTCCGCTAAAGAGCGTCAACACGCTGACGAAAAGCGGTAGGTATCGATACCCCATCGGTCATCTCATCCTTGAATCCAATGGAAAAATGATGCCGCGTTCCGTTTTCGCGACACAGATTTACGCCCCAAATCAAATCAGAGCCGAGCTCAAGACGATCGCTTGTGTACGGCCAACCCTGAAGCGGGCGGCGGAGTCTAGCAAGATTGTTGGAAACACCCTAGGCCGGATTCCGCATAGCCGTCAGAACAGCTGCAATGAGTCGAGTCCAATCCCCCATCCGATCAACCGACGAATCCTTCCGTCACCCCTGAGAAGAGGAAATCTTGCGAGGATTCGCGAAAGCCCACCGGTTTTTGATAGCAGTGCTATAACCGGACTCTTCACAGCGGCCTCTTCACAGCGGCCTCTTCACAGCGGCCTCTTCACAGCGGCCTCTTCACAGCGGTGGCAGAATGCGGCCGGTGCCAGCATCCCGATAAAAAACAGTCCAAAAAGCTTCCATCCATCGATCGATCTCAAGCCAACTTTTGACTTCATCGGGATGTGACGTAAATAAAAAGGGGCCGAGCGATCAACTCTGACTACGACACCCTCTGATTTTACCGACGCTCGGCCCTTTTTTTTCCTTCGATCCCAACCCGATTTTCATTCGGGACCCGACTGCCTTCTCGGCAGCACGGATCAGTAAAAGGCCGCACAAACGGCATCTATAACGGTCCTTACTTTTTTCCGCTGTGTTGGATTGCACCAGTTAATTTTCTATCTTTTGGGAGCCTGCTTCGTCTAGGATGACGCAGTATGAACGACTCCCAAGGGTCAAGATCTCAGCAAGTTGTGCGCAGAATTGGCTTCGTCAGTCCATTCGCCTGGATCATAGTCTTAGGCAGTCTTTCGTCGCTCAGCACTGAGTGCGACGCACGTCCGCCGAATTTTGTGCTCATCCTCGCTGACGATTTGGGCTATGGAGATCTCGGCTGTTACGGAAATCCTGTCCGGACCCCACAGCTGGATCGATTGGCACAACAGGGAATCCGTTTCACCGATTTCCACAGCAACGGCACGATGTGCACCCCGACTCGAGCCGCCCTGCTGACAGGTCGTTACCAACAACGGTTCGGCAACGAGTTTGAAGGTCCCCTCTCTGGTGCAACCCAACGCAGTTTGGGACTACCTTTGAGGGCAGTCACGATTGCCGAAGCCCTTAAGCCCTTGGGCTATGCGACAGCGATGTACGGAAAATGGCATCTTGGCTACCAAGCACCCTTTCTGCCAACTCGACAAGGCTTTGACCACTTCGTTGGTTTAACGGCCGGCGATGGTGATCATCACACACACATTGACCGCTGGGGACACGAAGATTGGTGGCAAAACGAACAACTGCAGGCTGAATCCGGCTACACGGCTGAACTGATCACGAAACACAGTTGTACGTTTATCGAACAGCATCGAGAGCGACCCTTTCTTCTTTATGTCGCTCATCTTGGCATCCATTTCCCTTGGCAGGGACCCAAAGATCCACCTCACCGAGTGAAGGGCGTCAACTACGCCAACGACAAGTGGGGACGCTTAAAAGACAACAGCAACGTTCGTCCACATGTTCAATCGATGATTCAATCCCTTGATCAAAGTGTTGGCACCATCATCGAAAAGCTGCGCGCCTTGGAGCTTCACGAAAATACGCTCGTCCTTTTCTTGTCCGACAACGGTGGTTACCTGTCCTACGGTAAGACGCACAACAACATCTCCAGCAATGGCAAACTGCGTGGACAAAAAGGGCAACTTTATGAGGGTGGACACCGTGTTCCCGCGATCGCTTACTGGCCCGGTCGAATTCAACCCGCTGTTCGCGACGATACGTTGATCACGTGTGACATCTTGCCAACCTTCATTGATTTGGCGACAGAACAACCGGGGGCACCGTTTGAGTCGGACGGAATCAGTTTTGCTCCCGTGTTGCAGGGAGCGAAAATCCAGCTCGACAGAAATTTGTTCTGGCGCGACAACGGCAGCTATGCTGTTCGGCGGCGTGAATGGAAACTCGTCACTTACCAGGGCCAGCCACCCCAGTTATTCAACCTGTTGCAGAATCCAAATGAACGGTTCAATCTGTCTAAACAGCACCCCCAGCAGGTTCGCGAGCTGACAGACGCCTACCTGATTTGGACAGCTACTGTCACATCCGAGCGGCAATGAGGGAGCAAATCGCCAGGCCAATCGGGCCGCCTTTGCCGCAAAAAATCGCAATTTTTGTTCTGATTGCTACGACTGACGATCGTGCTGCTGTCAGTTTGGAATCGGAGGCAATTTCGTTTTGGCCGAAAATCCCGGTCGCTGATACAATGAAGTCATCTACACCGCTGGCTTAACGTATTGGTTTCTTAACACGCCCAAAACCCGTCTGGAATCTGATGCACTATTCTGTTTCGCATCGGCGCAAGCGCCTCTTTTCAAAGCCACTTCATCTGGAAGCTCTCGAGCCACGTCAGATGTTGACGATCGCCACATTTCTTCCTGTGCAGGACACAACACTTTTCGAAAACAGCACCAATGCATACGGTGCCGGCCCGGATCTGTTTGTTGGTAACACCAACGCCGGTCGTGCGAGAAGAGGGCTGCTGCAATTCGACCTCAGTGAGCAAATTCCTGTTGGATCCGTCATCTACGACGCCCACCTTGAACTGTTTGTCACCAAGTCTGACACAGCTCCTCAAACCATCTCTTTGCAACCGTTACTGGCCGACTGGGGCGAAGGCAGTTCCAGTGGAACGACTTCACCAAGTCAAGGTGGTGGTAAAGGTTCACCCGTCACTGATGGCAGCGCCAATTGGCAACACCGGCGCTACAGCAGTGACACATGGTCTTCACCGGGCGGCGATTTTTCATCGACCAAGTCTGCTTCAACGCTTGTCTCTGACGTCGGCAGCCACACTTGGCAAGACGACAAAATGCTGGAAGACATCGAAGCTTGGATCGATATGCCTGAAGAGAATTTTGGCTGGATCTTGACCGGCGACGAATCGGCCGTAAAGACGACAAAGCGTTTCGGCTCTCGAGAAAACGGGAATACAGCTCGTCGCCCTGTGCTAACAATTGATTTCGATCCGCCCATTCGCCCACTCGTTTCAATCGAAGGCTTTACCGCTGACGAGGGCAACGAAAATTCGAACAGCCATGATTTCCAGATCACGCTATCGGATTTTTCACCCGCACCGGTCACGATCAGTTATCAGACAAATTCCGACACAGCCATCGCGGATGAGGATTTTTCACCGGTCTCCGGTGAACTCGTCTTTCGGCCCGGAGATCCGTTAACGCAAAACATTTCAGTAGCGGTCACCGGTGACAAGCTTGATGAAGCCGATGAGCAGTTCTTTCTCGAAATGACGGGAATTCAAGGGCCAGCCGATTTCGTCGGCGCAACACTAGCAGTCGGAGCAATCAATGATGACGATCCACTACCAAAGATGGGCGTCGAGTCAGTTGAGCTGCTGGAAGGCGCCGATGGAACCACGGCCGTGGAGCTCACCGTCAGATTGTCTGAATTCAGCGGGCGCGAGGTAACCGTTCAGTACGAGACGGCAGACGACACAGCGGAAGCAGATGTCGATTATCAAGCGAACAGTGGACAAGTCACTTTCGCTGCCGGCGAAGACTCCCAAACGATCACCGTCATCGTGAATAGCGATACGGAAATCGAACAGGACGAAACATTCACTTTGACGCTCAGCGATCCAGAAAACGGACAGCTAACCGATCAAGCCACGGCCACGGTAACAATTCAAAACGATGACTTCCTGCCGGCCAGTCCCTGGCAGAACAAACAAATGCCAGAAGACGTTGACAATGATGGATTTATCGTTCCTCTGGACGCACTGTTGGTGATCAATGACTTGAATAATGTCGGAGCAAGGGCATTACCGAACCCACCTGAGCCCCCCAACGTTCCCCCGCCATTCATTGACGTCAACGGTGATGATTTCGTCTCACCCGTCGATGCGTTGATGATCATCAATTACCTCAATGCACCGCCTACCGCAGCCAAGCCGGCTCAGCCAGCGTTGGCGACAACCACAACGGGTGGCTCAGCTGAAGCAATTATGTCAGACCATCTGATAGCGGCAGCGTTGGCGGACTTGGACTGGCTCCAAGAGTTGGATCAAAAACGTCGCACTCTGCTCTAATCAGCATCACACCTACTCATCATCCGGTGCATTCCTGAGTAAGATTAACGTCGGCAGCTGAAATTGAATCGAAGTACCGACGAATTCTTGGCAGGATGATCATGCCCCAACAACGCTCCGTTGAATTTGTGACGTCCCACGGCATCCGAATGGACCATCTGCTCTATCAACCGGATGAGTATCAGCCGGAACAAGATTGGCCGCTGATGATTTTTTTGCACGGCGCGGGGGAACGAGGTAATAACCTCGAAATGGTCAAAAGCCACGGCCCTCCCAAACTCATTGAACAGGGAAAGACTTTTCCTTTTCTCGTCGTCTCACCACAATGCGAAGCCGGAAAGTGGTGGCGACCGGATGCCGTTTGCCATTTGCTCGACAAAGTGATTCAGACCAAGGTGATCGATCTCAAGCGGATCTACCTCACTGGCCTCAGCATGGGCGGATACGGAACCTGGTCTACCGTTGCCCATTCTGCCGATCGTTTCGCCGCTGCGGCTCCAATTTGCGGTGGAGGCGATCCGGCCCAGGTTAATCAACACCGCCAGGTCCCCACCTGGGCATTTCATGGTGCAAAAGACCCCACCGTACCCCTGGCCAATACCGAACGAATGGTTGCTGCCCTCAAGGCTGTCGATGGATTGATTGAATTCACGGTCTACCCAGAGCTGGCCCACGATGCCTGGACACAAACCTACGAAAACCTCGCGTTGTATGAGTGGATGCTCAAGCAATCGAAATAGCCTGATCGACTGCACTTCGATCGCTAATCACAACCAATTTCGCAGCCGTTTTGCAGCAGCTCATCAACCTGACAATAAGAAATTTCGTCGGCAATTTCGTAACAGGTCGCATCAGGGTTGCCGAGCGCCGAATTCCGTTTTTGGCTGCAGGATCTCACTCAACCAATCTGTTTTCTCCAAACGGGACAACGATGGATACCGTGGTCCTCCCTGGTAAGGTAACCGCTTAGCATGAAAGGTGTCATTATCATCAAGCAACAAGAGTCTAATTTCTCCGCTCGTCGTTGAATCGTGCAATGCGTCACGAAATCGATCCGTCGTAAACTTCTTCTCATTGATTCCAACGATTTCCATCTCTTCGGAAATACCAACCTGATCGGCCAAACTCGCCGGCACGACTGATGAAATTTGATTCTCCTTGTCAACGGTGATACCGATCGAGTATTCGGCGGAGATGTAATCGCGTTGTTTTTCACGCAGCTTCAGCGCTTCGGTCGGTTCGGATTCAAACGTGAGCTCATAGCCAACCTCAGCCAGCACATCGAGAGGCAATTGCTCCTGAGGAATTAAGATTCGTCGTTGGATCAAACCCTGCCAGTCGTAGGGTGCAAGTTTCTCTAATTCGGCAACCACCTCATCAACAGTGAACGGTTTGATCGGTTGCCGGGCGTTCGCCGGAACGGTAAAAAAGGCACGACAAAAATCATCCAGTGATTTCCCACCCGACGTCAGGCGGCGTAGTGTGGCATCGACTTCCAGCCAAAACAATGCTCCCTCGTCGTAGTAGTCTTGGTTTCTACGCAGATCGCTCCAACGTCTCGAACCCCCTCGCAAGGTGTAAGCGGCAATCGCCGTATCTTGGAGCGAGCGCCAGTCACGCCCCGCTCGATTCTTCAAGTATCCGACTCGCGCCGCCAATTGATCTTTTTCCTGATCGGCCGATATCAAGCCTGAGCGAGTAGTGAGAATCTGACCGAGATATTGAGTTAAGCCCTCATAAATCCATAACAACTCAGTCTGTTTGCCATCATGAAAGTTGTCACGATACATACCTGCCGGCCGACGATATTTTCCACACCAAGCATGCACCAGTTCGTGTGGAAGCAGTCCGGAAGACCACCCTTTCAACTCATCTTCCTTCACCAATGACTGTTCATCAATGGAATTCAAGGAACTCGACAGATGCTCTAAACCCAGCCCAGGAATATCATCGCTACAAATGACAAGAAAATCGTACCGATCAAATGGAGCGCCCCCAAAGAGATGTGCTGCCTCAGCAACAAGCCGTTCATATTTCCTGACCTGTTCGTCATCAAATTGCAGCGCGGCTGGATTTTCGGAGACAAAGTGAAAACCGACCGGCGGAAAATCAGAGGACTCAACTTCTAACTGGCGATAGTTCTTACCCGCAATCAGAGGCGAATCCACCACGCGTTCCAGCGATTCGGCCTTGAAATGATGCCATTCACCGTCCACACGATCCTCTCGCAGGGAAGTCGCGTAGCCCCAATCCGCCGGAAGGTTGATCGCGACTTTCACCGGCAGCTTGCGTGCTGAAGCGTTCTCTGGGTAGATCAAGCAGGTGTTGAAGTTGATCACATAAATACTATTGTTCCCGTAGCTATCCACTCCGCGAGAAACACGAGTCGGTTGGCTCGCAATGTAGGTCAACTCAGCTCGAATCGTCTTCACGCCAGCCGGCACATCGACAAAAAACCGATAAAGGTCGTCCGGATCACGTTGCCAATTCAGACGACCCGCGGAAGATAAAATCTTTAATCCGCCAATATTACGAATCTGTTCTCCCGGTCCGTGGATACCGGGGATCCACTTGGGGTACCAAAATGCCTGACGTCCTTCTTTGACAGGAATTTCTACCTCACTAACGAGCAGATGGCGATTAAGATTTGATGTGTCGACGGTGACAGCAATTGATTCCGTCGCGTCAACAACTTGTTGGCTGCCGAGCACCCAAGCGCCCACGACGACGGATCGCAGGATCCAATCCAACAGGCACTTTTTTCGATCCAAGGTTTGTTTTCCCATCGACTTGTTTCTCCCTTGAGCAAAGCGGCAAATCAAAGATTCGACTGACCCGAGATTATACGCGCTGCAAACAGTTCGCTGGCAACTCGATTCCCAAATCAGTCCGACTTCAGTCGAATGTCCACCATGAGATCACTCGCAATTTCTTCCAATTCTTGCTGGAGCTGTAACACGGTCAAGTCGGTGGGAAGTCGCAATTGGGCCGTAGCGCGGAAAAGCTTTTCTCCCGACATGGGAGCGCTGACACATTCCGTCTGAAACTCTTCCACATTGACATTTCGACCTGCTAAAACACGACTCACTTCGCGTACAATCCCTGGCTGGTCGCTTCCGACGACCTCCAGTTGCAGTGGCGCAAATGAATCGTGCGTTTCCTGAGCCGCTTCCGCTTGCACGATGACGGTCAATCCCTGCTGATCCAGTGAACGTAACGCCTCAATCAACGCGTCCACTTTTCCGGGGTTCACCTCGACATGAACAATCCCTGCGAATTGCCCTGCCAAATGAGCCATTCGACTTTCCAGCCAATTCGCACCATGTTCGTTGACAATTTCTGCAACGGATTCAACAACTCCAGGTCGATCTTCACCAAGAATTGTCATCACCAAAGACGTCATTTGAGAACTCCACTCGACATTGAGTTGAAACGCTTGAAAACCGTACCCTTGGCGACCCCAGTTTAGTTACCACGGATTTACCTCACTGTGAGGAGCGTTCGGACGAATCGCCTGGAACTTTTTAATCGAGGTAAGTGTATCCCCGCAACCCAGACTCATAGAAACGCAAGAACGAGCCAGCATCTTGGTCATCAATTCGATCGCGACGAACCGCTGTTTCGATCGATCGCTGAAACTTCTCGGTTAGCTCATCGCAATTGAATTGTACATAATGAAGGACCTCGCTCACGCTATCACCTTTGACAACAGACTCAATCGTGACCTCATTCTGCTCGTTGAGCCCCACATGCACCGCGTTCGTATCGCCAAACAGATTGTGCAGATCCCCCAGAATTTCCTGATATGCCCCGACCAAAAAGACACCGAGTTGATACGGTTCGTGGTTGAACGTGTGGAGGGGCAGGGTTCTGACAGAACCTTGACGGTCAACAAAGTCCTCGATTTTTCCGTCAGAATCACAAGTAATGTCGCCCAGAACGCCACGATGGGTCGGTTCCTCTTCCAACCGATGGATTGGCATCACAGGAAACAGTTGCTTGATGGCCCAGCTGTCAGGTAATGATTGAAAGACCGAAAAGTTGCAGTAATAGGTTTCTGACAACAGGAGATCCAACTTTCTCAGTTCCTCCGGTATGTGTTCCAACTGCAGTGATTCGCGCTGGATGCGATTGCAGATCGAGCCAAACAACCGCTCGGCAAGGCTGCGTTGGGCAAGTGGTAAATAACCACTGGCGAAGGCCTGGATCGCCATGTCCATCGCCTGCTGTGCATCGTGGTAACTTTCCAACAAGTTATCTGCTGACAAGTGGGTGTGAGTCACATGCAAGTCACGTAAAGGCTGCTCTACATTCGCCGGCAAATCGATCATCGATTCATTCCGATCTTGCTGCGAAACTCCCAAGACTTCGAAGATAAGCACACTGTGATAGGCAGCAATGGCCCGACCGCTCTCGGTCAAAATCACCGGATGAGGAACCTTGGTCTCATCACACACGGTTTGCACGTGGTAGATGACATCATTCGCGTATTCCTGCAACGAGTAGTCAACGCTTGAATCGCGACTCGACTGCGAGCCGTCGTAATCAACACCAAGGCCGCCACCCACATCCAAATATTTGAGACCTGCACCTCGACAAACAAGATCTGAATAAATCCGAGCGGCTTCGATAACTGCGGCTTTGATATGTCGAATATTCGTAACCTGACTTCCTAGGTGAAAATGGACAAGCTGTAAACAACCGGCCATCTTCAAAATCTCCAACTGCTCCAAGGAATCAAGCGTTTCCGTGACGGTCAGTCCAAATTTTGATTGATATCCAGCCGATGATTGCCAACGTCCGGCACCGCGAGCCGCTAACTTGACACGAATCCCAATCTGCGGCCGAACGCTCATCCGCCGCGAGATCTCCAAAATCAAATCTAATTCCGTCCGCTTTTCCACAACCAGCAATACAGTTCGGCCAATCTTCTGTGCCATCAATGCGGTTTCAATGAATCGCCTATCTTTGAATCCATTACAAATGATGGGCCGGTCATCATCGACTAAGGCAATCGATGCCAGCAATTCCGGCTTGCTCCCAGCTTCTATACCAATTTGACTTGGCTGACTGTGCTTCAGAACCCGTTCCACGACCTGGCGCTGCTGATTCACCTTGATCGGATAAATACACTGATACTTCGACTGGTAATCGTGATCATCGATCGCGGTTTGAAAAGATTGTTGAATCTGCCTCAAACGATCGGTTAGCACATCATCAAAGCGAATTAGCAAAGGCAGATCGACGCCCCGACGCGAAAGCTGGTCCACGAGAGTTTTCAGATCGATCGATCGATCTTCATTGCGATCAGGATGGACAACGACGTGACCCTCGGCGTTGATCGAAAAGTAGCCATTGCTCCAACGACCCACGCCGTAGAGTTCGTCGGCTTGAGTAGGGGCATACCCTTCGACATCATGTTTCAGCATCGTCGCTCCTAAGGCATTAAGTCCCGTATCAAGGAATTGAGTCAGCCATCATAATCGAATCATCAAGCGACTGGCAGTCGAGGGCCCGTCGCTCGTCCACAGCCTTTGGAGACCAGTAAGCCCCATGAATTGCCAACTCACTTGGATTTCTGATCCGCACTTCTCGATGATTTATGCCCTAAGATCTCGAGCGATTGGGGGAACCTTCGTTGATGAGAAGTTGGCGGATGCGTTGGCTGACCTCGCCCAGCGAGTGGACTTGACGGATCCAAACTGGCGGCATCAACAGGTCAAACTCGATTCGCCGAATCACACGGCAAATGAGCAACAAAAACTGCTTCGGGCCGCCAACATAAGAATCAGCAGTTTCTACCCTCGTTTGACGGAAGAACTCCTCTTGCGTCAGAGACCACTCCGGGAGCTTTGGGAAGCTCATGGACCAGGCTTGCTCTACCAAATCTCTCGCCAACAATCCCTCGAGCTGCCGTCCAAAGCTCAGATTGTGACCGTGCTCCCCATCCATGGTGGTGGCGGAGAGGCGATCGCCGAACATGAGTCGGTGGTGATTGAAACCGTACTGGCCAATCCAATCGGTAACTTACCCGAAATTTTGCGTCTTGCTTGGTTGATCGCTCAGTTATCTCCGGACAGCGATCCCCAGAATCTGATTTCATCCTGCTTGGCTGCTGGGTGTGAGCTGGGCATCGTTCATGGCGACTTGGAGCAAGCTGCTCGAACAGCTTGGCTACCAAACGCGTCTTGACACCTACGAGGGTAGCTTGACGCCTGCGACGGGAAACCTAGCAGAAAA
Organism: Pirellulaceae bacterium; assembly: GCA_029243025.1. Taxonomy (NCBI): domain Bacteria; kingdom Pseudomonadati; phylum Planctomycetota; class Planctomycetia; order Pirellulales; family Pirellulaceae; species Pirellulaceae bacterium. The sequence goes on from JAQWSU010000045.1 coordinate 918,151, forward strand.
ATTTTTGCTGTTTTCTTTCTTTCACCTCCTGCTCTTCCGCAGTCCAACGATTCGAGTTGTGAACAAGAACAGCACGACTCGCTCTTTTTCTGACTCGAATTCGATCGAGTCAGCGAATGCTCATTGTGGTGATTTCCAAGCGAGAATATAACCCAAGAATAGGGACAGATTTGACCGCACCCTCATCCTCGAGCCATCGTGGCAGCAAAGGATCGTTTGCGGTGTACAAGAAGAGCGAGGATTGTGAGATGAATTGGATTGAGGCTTGGCAGAAAAATCGTCTTCGCCTAGCAACTATTTGCGCCATCATCAGCCTTTCAACGTCGGCATTCGGCGCAGTCAAGGTTCGCTACTACCCGATGGGAGAAGCAGATGCAGGGGCGACCGTTGGCGGCGTCGCGCTCATGACCGAGGACATTATGGAACCTCCAACTGAGAACGCAGACGGCGATCCCGTCTTCGACGATCAGGGAGAATTTGTTCCGTTGGAAGCGGTAAACGCAGGAGAGGCTCCGACCTATGTCGAGGGACGTGATGGCGCCGGATCGCTTGCCTTGGAATTCGACGGAGACGCAAATCTCTTGTCTTCTGGATCATTCGATCCACGCAACTTCAGTACCTTTGCAGCTCTGAGCCAAGCTTGGGTCAAACCAAGTTCCGAGGGATCTGAAACCGAACAATTCATCTGGGGTTTGGGAACCGACAACGGTGGTGTTGGAATCACACCGGATAACGTTTGGCAGATTCGTGCTTCCCGCGGCGTGCAAGATTTGGCATCGGACGTGGCAGTCGACTTTGATGCCTGGACTCATGTGGCAATCTTCCGTGGTGGTAACGGAGCAAGCCTCTACATTAACGGTCAACTTGAAGCGACAGGCGACGCCTTTTGGAATGGGCCGGGACCGGTTGCTGTTGGGTCGATGCTCGACGGGACCGCACCTTTCGCAGGCACCATCGACGACTTCAATATCGCAGGTTTTTCGGACTTCTCGTTCGATCCGACACGCGACCTCGATTTCGAACCACCGATCGAACCGAGTGGAGTGGCGGGTGATGTCGACCAAAACGGCATTGTCAACCAAGACGATTACTTGATCTGGTCTGACAATGTTGGCTTCAATAACGATTTGGGGGCAGGCGACGTCAGTACGCTCGTCCAGGGTGATGTTGACCAAAACGGTCGAATTAACTTCTTTGATTTTCAAATCATTGCCGAACAGGCAGCAGCAGCCGGAGCGGAACTGCAGCTTGTTCCAGAACCGACAAGTCTGACTTTGCTGGGCTTAGGCATCGTCATGATGTTGCGGCTACGACGCAGGCAAAAATGACATCAACAAGAGCCATGATTTGAGAAAAACGACCGTGATGGGAGATACTGAAATGAATGACTACCTTCGAATGATAGGTTTTGCAAGCGCCATCTGCTGCTTGCTGGTTGGCAATAATGTCCGCGGGGAAATCGTTGTCGCCGAGGACTTCGTGTACAGTCAACCGACCAAAGAGTTGGGTCCGGGCGGTGGATTCACGCGACAAGATTATGGTGGAGGTCAAAGTGGCCCCAACGCAGGCTGGACAGGACGCTGGGTTTCATCGGGCAACGGCATTATCACCGGCGCCGACTTTGAAGAACCAGCTGATTTCGGTTTAGGCATTACCGCAGCGGGACTCTCACCTATTTACGCCAACTACTTGAATCGTGGCGTGGATCTGAGTGGCTTAGCAGCCGACCAAACACTCTACTTTTCAGTTCAAGCTAGGATGGCAGAAGACGATGTCACCACATTGCCACATTTTTGGATCAATGCTCCCGTTGGCGATCCATTCCTGGACGAATCGCAAATCAGCGTGGGCATTGATGACTTTGGCAGTGTCACCGCGGAACTCGGACTGGATATCGAATCTAACGACGACGAATTGCTGAACGATGGCGATTTCCATTTGTTAGTCGGAAAACTAGAAATCAATGCTGATGGAAACGACGAACGATTGACCGTTTGGGCCGACCCAACCGGTACCGAGGAAGGTTCATCCGCCAGCGTAGAAGCAGATGTAATTGGATCCCTGAGTGACCTGCGGTCGCAAATCCAACTGGGAAGAATGGGCGCAGGCGGAACAGCTTACTGGGACAACGTCGCCATCGGCACGAGCTGGGACGATGTCGCCGAAGTCGACGTTCCTCGAGCAACATTGCAGATCAACCCAGCAACTGGTCAGACATCGCTGGTCAACACAAGTGGCACCGACTTTGAGCTAAAATACTACGAGATTAACTCAGAGTCTGGCTCGCTAAATGTGGCTGGCTGGAACAGCTTGGATGACCAAGGAGTTGGTGGCGAAGCATGGCTGGAAAATAGCCCAACCAGTAATTCCATTACCGAATCCAATTTTGGTAGCTCGACAACGTTGGCGAATGGCGATTCGCTTTCGCTCGGATCAGCATTCGACCCGGCTGGAAGCCAAGACATCGTAGGACGATTCGCAACAGACCGTGGATTACTCAACGTCACTTTGATCGATTACTCAGACGCTGTGATTGGCGATTACAATGGCAATGGTCTGCTTGACGCTGGAGACTTGGACTTGAATGCGGCAGTAGGCATTCCGGCCCAGGATTTGGCTTATGACCTCAACAACGATGGCATCGTCAACACAGCAGACCGCGTCGTCTGGGTCAATGAGCTGAAAAACACCTGGATGGGTGATGCCGATCTGAATGGTGTGTTTGACAGTGGTGATCTGGTGACTGTCTTCGCAGCGGCGAAGTACGAGACCGGTCAAGAAGCATCATGGGGACAAGGCGACTGGAGCGGTGACCAAAAGTTTGACTCCGGTGACCTCGTCGTTGCCTTCAGCAATGCGGGTTACGAAGCCGGCGAGCGTCCGGGCGGTCCCAATCCGGCAGTCGCTGTACCCGAACCATCCACGGCGGCCTTGCTAGTCGCTGCCCTCGGAATGCTTCTCCTTCGTCGCCCGCGTTAAGCGGATGAGAATCCTGTCGCGTTCCAGCATCTTGTTGATATGGAACGCGACGAAACGAATCAGCAGATCGGGTCCCGCGAAAGCAAGACTCCGTCAATCGATTCGCTCTAATTGGACCGACTTCAATTCCATGACCTCGTCCGACTCTCGGTCGAGGCATTTCACGGTCAACTTTGCGACACCCGCCTTCAACGGCAGTTCGCCGATCTCCAGCCATCCCCATTGCCGTTCAAATACTTCTTTGCGAGCCACCCGATCGGGGCTCGGAATTGGCGGGGCTTGTTGAGACGCGCCGATCTTCGCTTGGATGCGCTGCTGTCCTAGGGCCACTTCAATCACGCTGCCAATCGCAGCCGTATCAGCCGCATACTCCAGTGATAGGGCGTACCGACCTGGCTTAACAACCTTCACATTCCAGCTAGGAAAAGCCGTCGGATCAGTCCAGCGGGTCACAAAATCATTGGCCCAACCTGCTCGACCACGGTAGCTGATCCCCTGGCCACGTCCAGGATGGAGATTTGCTTCGTGTCCCGGCAGCGTCACCTTGGGAGCGGCCGCATGTCCAATTTCAGTTGGAACCACTGCAAATCCATCACGTGTCACGTCCTGAAACCATCGCTCATATTGCTGCTTCAACCCGGCCAGGACTTGCGGATGCTCTCCCGCCAGATCCTGACGTTGTCCAGGATCTTTTTGCATGTCATAGAGTTCCCACTGTCGATTGTATTGAACAGCTCGCCAGCGATCGGTCCTGACAGCTCCACGATCGGTAAGCGGTACCCCACGAGCATTATCACCCCAATGCGCGAAGAGTGTTCGCTTCGGCTGATCGTCCAATTTATCCAATAGCAGCGGAACCAGGCTCGTTCCGTCAAGCTTCAGCGATGATGGCAGCTCAACCTGAACAAGCTCAGCCACCGTTGGCAACACATCGATATGAGCCGAGATGCTGGGAATGACCGTCCCGGCAGGAATATGGCCTGGCCACCGAACAAAAAAGGGCACACGGGTGCCGCCTTCGTGCAATGAACCTTTTCGGCCCTTCATGCCCGCATTGTAGCGATCGGAATTCGCACCATTGTCCGTCAAGAAGATAACAATGGTATTCTCCGTTTGCTGAAGCGATTCTACAGCCTTCAACAATCGCCCCATGTTGTCGTCGATATTCTCCACCATTGCGTAAGCACAGCGAGCTTTGTCATCTTTCAAGTCAGCTGATTTGTATTTATCCCAATAGCGATCTGGTACTTGCCATGGACTGTGAGGGGTATTGTAGGGCACATAGCAAAACCAAGGACGGTCGGAACTGCCTTGAATGAATTCAATTGCCTCGTCCGTCATGCGATCGATAATGAACCCTTCGTAGTTTTCTCTTTCCCCATTGCGTTCGACAAATGTGTCGAAGTAATTGTTCCAATGGCCGGCGCAAAAACCGTAGAACTGATCGAATCCCTGTCCGTTTGGATGCTGCGGAAAATGAGCTCCGTTATGCCATTTCCCAAATGCGCCCGTCGCATAGCCAGCATCCCGCAAAATCTCTGCCAAGGTAATCTCATCGGAACGCATCGTCTCTCGACCACGAGTAACACCGTGCACTCCCGTACGAAGATGCCAACGACCTGTTAGTAAACTAGCTCGCGTTGGAGCGCAAACTGGACTAACAAAAAACCGATCAAACCGAGCCCCACTCGCCGCAATCTGGTCATGCACTGGAGTATCGATCTGCGGATTTCCATGGGAGTGGACATCACCAAAACCTTGATCGTCAGTCATGATCAACAACACGTTGGGGCGTCGATTGTTCTCCGCACCAACCACTTCTGCCGACCAACAACTCAGACCCGAAAAACTCGCGACGAAGACAAAAAGCACTACTTGCTTTTGTGGTGGGAATTGAATCGTTGTGAACATCTAGTCCCTCTTTCAATCATTTCTTTCGCGTCGTCTCAATATTCGGTCAAAATCTGGCGACCTACTGAGACCCAAACCATCTCCCATCGAACCTTTCCACAAGTCTACCACAATCAGCGCAATATCGACGAGTAAGAAACAACAGTCGTACCATCCGCAATGATCCAGCAAAGCCAGTCAACAAGGGGGTCACGACAAGTTATCATGCGGCGCGATATACTCGGACAACCCCTGGGAGAAAACCTTTTGTCTGATCGACTTGCAATTGATTTAGAGAACGTTTGTGTCGACGTACCGAATCGAAAGATTCTACAAGATGTCAGCTGGCAAGTGGCTCGTGGTACTCGCGCCACAATCATCGGCCCCAATGGCTGCGGCAAATCAACGCTGCTCAAAGCGATTACCGCTTATGGCCATTTGACGTCGGGACGAGCGACTATCTTGGGCGAAACACTGGGAGACACGCTCGTTCATCAGCTGAGACGCCGCATGGGCATCGTCGATCCGACGCTAGTTCGCCTTCTGGATGAGGACGTGACGACCCAACGTTTGGCAGCAACTGGATTCTTTGGACATCTCACCACCCTGTTCGAGCAACCAACGCAACAACAACTTGCGACGGCTGCAGATTTACTGGCCGAAGTCGGCTTAGCCAACCATTTGCAACAGGACGTAATGACCCTTTCCTCCGGTCAGCGTAGTCGACTTTGGCTGGCAAGAGCCTTGGTCCATGAACCGGAATTGCTCATTCTAGACGAACCGACCGCCGACCTGGATCTACTGGGACGCGAAACGTTACTGGCCACACTCGATCGTATCGCCTTGCAACGCCCTGATTTGTCAATCGTCATCGTGACCCATCATCTGGAAGACCTTTTACCGAATACCGACCACGTCCTGTTGCTCAGCCAAGGCAAGACAGTTGCCAACGGCTCCCCTTCCGAGGTACTCACACCGGAACACTTGTCGACAGCATTCGGCTGCGATGTCGAAGTCCACCGCCGCAATGGGCGTTGGCACTGGTCAGTCGCTTCACAGACTTGGCAACATTTGGCGCAGGAATAATCGCCTTTTTAGTCAACCAATGGATCGTCATCGATTCTTCGTCCGCTCGCGTTTGCAATCGACGCGTTTTTTTGGTCTACAATAAGATCTCACGGGCATCATCAGATCGGTGGCTACTTTGGCCCGGCATCCAAACACAGTAAGGATAATGATCATGGTATCACGACCCAACTCACGTTGGCTTCCCATGCTCCTGGGACTTATCGTCTTGCTTTACAACACGCCGCAAACCAACGCCAACGATCGTGAAATGCTCAACCTCACCCTGCGCAGTCGCTCGGCAACCGGATCAAATAAGAATGATGCGCAACACCGAGAAGTCCAATGGGATCCCCAAAAGACCGCGGTCGTAATCTGCGACATGTGGGATGACCATTGGTGTGCGGGTGCTGCAAGCCGGGTCGTTGAGTTGACGGAGCCAATCAATAACCTGATTGCTGCAATGCGAGCAAAAGGCGCCATCATCATTCACGCGCCAAGCAGTGTTGTCGACTATTACCAAGGCACTCCACAACGAGTCCGCGCTCAAAAAGCACCGTTTGCCAAATCACCCATTTCACTTTCCACCTCCGAACGTTGGGGCACCTGCTGGTGCTGGCCCGATCCAAATCGAGAAACCGACTTGCCCATTGACGACTCGGATATGGGCTGTGACTGCGACAAAAAATGTGAAATCCGGGAAGCATGGACTCGACAAATCAACAAACTGCAAATCGCCAAGCAAGATTTCATTACCGATCATGGCCAAGAATTCTTTAATGTCCTCCAACAACACGACATCGACAACATCATGATCATGGGTGTCCACTTGAACATGTGCGTCCTTGGCCGACCATTCGGAATCCGCCAAGCCACCAAACTCGGTAAAAACGTCGCACTCGTTCGCGACTTGACCGACAGCATGTACAACCATCGAAAGCGACCATTTGTCGATCATTTTTCCGGACACGATTTGGTCGTCGAGCACGTCGAGCGATTTTGGTGCCCATCGTTCACAAGCGATCAGCTCGTTAACGGAAGTCCACATCGGTTCGCCGCCGACAAACGCCCCTGACAACGGGAAGTTTTCTTCGTCCGAATCGATCACAACCCGCCACGACCAGGCGCTGAAATACTGCTGGAAACGTTCACAAATCCAGCGCAAATCAGCCTTTCTTCCCGAATCTTCACAAACATGTCGATCCGTAGATGACATCTGCCTCAACGCTGATTAACCTCTCTTGTTGAGTCAATGTCTCCGCCTCGTCTCGACAAGTAGAAATCGCGGTCAACTCGTGCCTTGGCCAACGCTTCGAATAATACGAATCGATGGTTGAGTGGGAAACAACCGATGGCATCTGGCAAGTGGATTGAGAATGTCGCACCCGACGCACCCATTTCGCTGGTTGCGATGGACACAATTCCGCTACGGTTAAGAACGGTTGCAGCCACGTTGCCACGGGCCGCTCGTCAAAAACAGCAACCGGTCAAAACGGTTCGTGAGCTGCGTGTTGCTACGCGTCGCGCCGACTCAATTCTAGATTTATTCACAGAGGTGCTGCCTCGCCGACGCTGTCGATCGATCAAAAAACGGCTGAAACAAATCAGACGAGTGGCTGGTGACGCCCGAGATTTGGATGTTCTTTGTGCCCGATTACGGAAAGAGATCGAGGATTCTCAAAGCGATGCACTAACCAACATCGGTTTTAACCTACAAGAAAATCGTCAACGTGCTCAGTACCCGATCGAATGCGCAGCAAAACGCCTCAAGAAAAAAGCTTTTTCGCAAGAGTGTTCTGCACTCCAAAATCGCATTCATTGGCGAGGGGATGGTGAAGAACCCAGCTTTAATCAGTTAGCAGTCACCACACTAAGACCCCTCGTTCAAGATTTCTTTGACTTAGGACAAGCAGATCTTCATCTCGCCGTGAATCTGCACGAACTACGAATTGCTGGCAAACGACTTCGCTACAGTATTGAATTGCTCGCTGCCGGACTACCACCCTTCGTTCGCAATGATTTGTATCCAACTTTTTCAACCATTCAGACGATCTTGGGAGAAATCAATGATCACGCCACCGCCAAAGAATTGTTTGATAACTGGTTGGTGCAATCCAATCACAAACCAACGATCCGTGAACTCGCGAGACTCAGCCACAAAGAGCAGCTTGAATTCAAGGTAGCCTGTCAAACATTTTTCGACTGGTGGACGCCATCCACCGTCACAAAACTTAGCGCTCAGTTTGAGCAGGCGTTGTGCCGCGAAAGTGCTCCCAAAGAACGAAACCCTTGATCCGCCATTTCAGAGCCCCGCTCCGGTGAACAATTGTCCAAGCAGCCGAACCCCATTGATTGCTCGCGATGAATACAAATCCGCTTTCCTTATCGGCCAAGCTGAGCAACCTTCAAAATGAATGCCTACCCTGGCACGCGAAAGAAGCCCAAAGCGACCGAGATTGAGTCACCCGTCGCAGCGCTTCGCCATCGATCCAACCGCCCGCTTGACGGGGTTCGATGGTAGCGCAATTAGGTGATTGATCGCCATAGGAGAGCCGAAAGTCTTTCATTCGTGATATTCTCGAGGAAAAAATCTCAGGTCCGCCACGAAGTTCGCAGCAGTGGAAATCGAACAAGTTGCAAACGATTCTCACAAAGAGCTGGACACGCACATTGACAGGCCGCTCTCAGACAAACACATTGATAGGCGAATCTCCCGCACCCAAACGAAAGTTTGAAGTCATGCCGATCGACCCGATTTGCGGAATGGAAGTTAACGATTCGAGTCAACATCGAGCCGAGCATAAGGGTGAGACCTTTTATTTCTGCTCAGCTGGCTGTCAAGAGAAGTTCCTTGCTGCGCCCGATGAAGTGATTGAGGCAGCGACGGATTCGGCCGTCCAGTCATCCTTGCCTCTGGCGAGCTGTTGTGGCGGCGGTGCCCCCACTCAGCAACCACCCGCCGATGCGAAGCCAGGTACCTATTTTTGTCCGATGTGCGAGGGTGTGACGAGCGAACATCCAGCGGACTGCCCCAAGTGTGGAATGGCACTCGAGTCAACGACTCCGCTTGCGTCGGTCACCGTGTACACCTGCCCAATGCATCCGGAAATCGAACAAGACAAACCCGGAACGTGTCCCAAATGCGGCATGGAACTGGAAGCAAAAACGGTAACACCGGACTCAGAGGATGGCGGCGAATTGCAATCCATGACCCGACGGTTTTGGATTGCGGTGGGACTTGGTCTTCCCATCGTGCTACTCGCTATGTTGCCCATGGTCGGGGCCTCAATCGACCAGTGGGTTGGCGGTCCAGTCGTCTCACGTTGGATACAGTTATTGCTTTGCACGCCAGTCGTATTTTGGGCTGGTTGGCCGTTCTTCGCGAGAGCTTGGCGGTCATTTCAAACAATGAACCTGAACATGTTCACGCTGATCGCATTAGGAGTGGGAGCCGCTTACATTTACAGCGCCATCGCCTTGGTGTTTCCTGGCATGATCCCCGCTGAATTCAAAGAACATGGCCAAGTGGCCGTTTACTTTGAGGCTGCAGCAATGATCGTGGCACTCGTTTTATTGGGACAAGTCCTGGAACTGCGAGCGAGACGTCGCACGGGAGGCGCAATTCGTGCCTTGCTTGACCTCGCACCGCCCGAGGCCACGCGCATCCAAAACGGTATGGAACAAACGATCCCTTTGGACCAGGTCGCCGTTGGAGACCGTTTGAAAATTGTACCGGGTGACAAAATTCCCGTTGATGGCGAAATCATCGATGGGCAGAGTACCATTGACGAATCGATGGTCACGGGCGAACCTCTCGCTATCGAAAAAAAGAGCGGAGATTCGGTCACCGGTGGCACAGTCAATCAGACGGGATCATTTCAAATGGTGGCAAAACGTGTCGGCAACGACACCATGTTGTCACAAATCATCGAGATGGTGTCCTCGGCACAGCGCAGCCGGGCGCCAATTCAGCGGATTGCCGATCGAGTCGCTGGCTGGTTTGTCCCCATTGTAATTCTGGTGGCCGTAACCGCCTTTGTCGCTTGGGCGATTTGGTCGCCATGGGAGCCCAAATATGCTTACGCATTTGTCAACGCAGTGGCCGTCCTGATCATTGCTTGCCCCTGTGCGTTGGGGCTTGCAACGCCGATGTCCATCATGGTCGGTATCGGTCGTGGCGCCCAAGAAGGCGTCTTGATCAAAGAAGCCTCGGTCCTGGAAACACTTGAAACAATCAATACGCTGTTGGTCGATAAGACAGGTACTTTGACCGAAGGCAAGCCGCAAGTCACCCAAATCACTGTTTTGGGGAGCGACCCAGAAGATCTTGCTGCCCAGCAGCAACTTTTGCTGACAGTAGCGGCGGTGGAACAGAACAGCGAACATCCCCTTGGACAGGCCATCGTTGATCATGCACGATCGATAGCGGAGCAACTGCCGGAAGTGCAAAATTTCCAATCACACACCGGACAGGGCGTGACGGGTCTCGTCAATCAGCAGCGTGTGCTAATTGGAAACCCAAGCTTGATGACAAGCAATGAAATCCAAAATTTGTCGGAACTTCAGCCCGCTGCCGAATTACGGCAACAACAGGGCCAGGGTGTGGTACTCGTGGCAATCGAAAATAATTTGGCGGGCATGATTGTGGTAGCGGACCCTGTCAAGACAAGTTCAGCTGCCGCGATCAAAGAGTTGCATCAATTGGGAATTCAAGTCGTAATGCTAACCGGCGACAACGAAAAAACTGCAGAAGCGGTCGCCCAGCAGACCCACATCGACAAAGTCGTTGCCAATGTGGATCCAGCAGGCAAGCACCAACAAGTGGTCACGATGAAGCAATCGGGACAGATCGTCGCCATGGCAGGAGACGGTATTAACGACGCGCCCGCCCTCGCCGAAGCGAACGTAGGTATCGCCATGGGTACCGGGACCGATGTCGCAATTACGAGTGCCGATGTAACTTTGGTCAAAGGCGATTTGACAGGGATTATTCGCGCGATTCATCTGAGTCGAGTCACGATGCGAAACATTCGCCAAAACTTATTTTTCGCCCTGTTTTACAATGCGGTAGGCGTGCCCATCGCGGCGGGCATCTTGGTACCCCTATTTGGATCAAAGCTGTTGCTTAGCCCCATGTTGGCTGCGGCCGCCATGAGCTGTAGCTCTGTGTCCGTGATCGTCAACGCACTTCGTTTGCGTCACACAAATCTGTCACGCTGAGTGACAGCTGCATGGGAGATGGGTGAACCAATGTTGGCTTGATTTTGTAGGTTGAAGCGACTTCCGGCCGGCTTGTCCCGAATACCAAGACACAAAGCACGGACCTCACGTAGCATGCGCCGGCGAAGTCAGTAGAATACCGCTTTCAAACTTGCTTTTAATCTAAGAATGAGGACGAAGAATCATGAGCGACCGTATTGTGATGCGAACGGGTGAAAGCCTGGTTGGCGGAGGACCTCCGTTTACGGCAGCCGAACCCGAAGTCGTCATCGGAGAACTTGACGGACCTGTGGGTACAGCTATCGCAACACTAACCGGCGACCAATCTGCAGGACACTCCAAAGTCTTTGCCATCCTGAACACAGATATCCAGGTTCGACCGGTGACTTTGATGGTCAGTAAGGTCACGGTCAAGAGTACTGCCTACACGAATATTTTGATGGGAACCGTGCAAGCAGCCATTGCCAACGGCGTTCTCGACGCTGTGCGAGCCGGTGATATTCCGAAGGAAAAGGCAAATGACCTTGGCATCGTTTGCTCGGTCTGGCTCAACCCGGGAGCAGCTACGGACAAAGATCTCGATCACAAGGCCTTGTTTGAGATCCACCGTAAGGCAACGGCACAGGCGATTCACAAAGCGATGTGCAACGAACCTTCGATTGATTGGCTGTTGGAGCATCAGGAAGAAATCACGCACAAGTACTACCAAAAAGGTCTGGATGGGACCCTCTAGGCAGCCTTGGAGACGACCGAATGGCACGCGATGCGTCATTCGGTATCGGTAATCTTAACCGGAAATTTTATTTTCGAGAGCAAAACGAATCCGTTCTGCGGTACTGAAGAGATTAAGCTTTTCGAGGATTCTGGACCGACAAATGAAAACCGTGCTGGTGCTGACTTTCATTTCGGCAGCACACTCTTGCAGACTAATTTCCGTGCCAAGCAGACGCAGGACGTCAAATCCTCGCTGCGAGAGAGACTCGAACCCAAGACGTTCTCGCTTGGCAACGCATCCCTTGATACCACGGAATGCGTTGCCCTCCGACTTGCCATGAAGGGTCAAAAGATCGAAATCAACGTAACTGCTGTTCGCACCAATGTTGAAAATCCAAGACCATTTGACGTTGCTGTTTTGTCACGGAAACATCTTGATCAGCGCTCAAATCTGCTCGCAACTTATCAGCAAACATGTAGGCGGCAATCTCATTCGGATGCTCTAAACCTCGTACGGTTGGAAAGCGACGGGCGTGATTTTGCAAGCTTTCGAGATCACGAAACTTCGGTATTCCTTGGGGAGTGCAAACCACCGAAAATCGTCCGGATCCGTCATCTTCGACTTCGACGGCAATGCTGCGGAAATCTCGCCCCATCACAGGCACTTCCTCATCCCCTTTCAAAATCGTCAACGGCCAATAACAGGTCGCAGCGGGTACATCGGGTGCATCTGAGTCGCGAATTAGCCAAGTCGATCCACTCGCATCTGGATTTGTCATCAGGCGTTCTTCGATCCACGGATGAGGAACCACCTCCGCTTCCATCAGTCCAAAAGTTTCGCGATACAACTTGGCAAACTTGCGAGGATAAAGCCGTTGCAGAACGTGCAACTGTTCGTGCAGAAAAAGTGTGCCCACATCGAGTAACGCTTGTTCCGTTGAGCCCGAATTGCGTGCAGCAACAATCCGATCGACCGTTGACTGGCTAAAAATGATGCAAGGGCCACGAGTATGCGAGAAGTTACCACAGAGCCCCGATCGGACCTTGATAAATTTCCAGGGCTGTTGCCATAGCAGGGGAAACTTGATTTCCAGTCGTTCTTCTAATTCTTTCACCACCCAGGTGATACTTTCCTTTTCCCGCTCACTGAATGATCGAATTGCATCACGAAATCGATTTCTTGCCGTTTCACGATCCTCTTCGAGAGTGCCTGACTCGAGCGCTTCACCCGTCAAGGTGGCAATTTCGCGACGATGCAAGCGTCCAAAGTACGACTCGTAGGATTCATCCAAGACCGCCTGCTTGGCACGATCTCCTTCGAGAAAATCAATCCGTGGCTGCACCAGCGGATTTTCACGTATGATTTTAATCTGGTATTCCGTCAATCCTCTGGGCCCCAAGCGTTCCAAAAAAGGTCCATCCCCCATCAAGTTGGGAACGTCATTGGGAACCTTGTCGTCATCCACCGCGTGTTGCAAACCGAGATTGTGCCCTGATTCATGAGCAACCACAAAAGCATCTTCTCCTAGCTCCCTTTCTTTCTCGGTCAGCGCGATAAAAACGATCGACCCCGGCGTCTGAGCACGTCCAAGTGGACCTGATTTTCCATCAACCTTATTGACGAACAGCATGTTAATCTGCTCTCCAACTCGCTTGAGCACACCCGACTTTTCGGTGCGCTCAACAATTTGATCGAGATTAATCTCACCATTACGGGCCTCCTCACTGTCGTAATAACGAGGCTCCAGAAAATGGAAGGTCAAATCGGCTGACCGATAGACTTGATCGATGAGTGCATCCGCAATCCGAAAATGTGCAGGAGCGGTTCCGTCATCACCGCGGACAACAATCGGTTGTATGAGAACGCAATCAGTAACTTCATCCGCAACGCCACCGAGAGCCTGACACAGTAGGATTATCACAGCAGTCAATCGACTGAGATTTGAAATTTTCCGGACACGTGACATCATGATTGGAGCTCGCGTGATGTGCAAAATCTTTCCTGAACCATAAGATCGAAAAGAACTGCATAACAAGGTTGAGAAGGATAAGTGTGAGCGGCAAAGCACGGTCAAACCAGGCAATTTCATATTACCGTTAAACAGACGACAACAACAACTCCGACAGCGGACCGACTTGGCTATCTTTGCTTAAATTTAGATCTCGATTCCCAAATTCATCCTGGGCTTGTCCGACGGCGTGCATCAATGAAAGATAAAGGCTGGCGATCGTTCGGTGACCTGACTGCCCATATTCAGGAAATTGCAAATAGCGGCCACCGCGGGGCACCTGCAATTTCCCACGTAGACCGCCGACCAGCACAAACGGCCACTCGATACAGCTACCGTGATGTTTCTCCGCCGCATCACTGAAATAGACAATCAGTGTGTTATCGAGCATTGAGCCATCCGCCTCGGGAACAGCCGCCAATTTGCCTGCAACTCGAGCAATCTGGTCGACATGAAATTTTCGAATCCGATTGCGAGCATCCACCGGCGTCATGCCATCGACAGATTCAGCATGCCCGATGCCATGGACGTGCTTCGAAATGCCCAATCCCCGGTAAGTCACATCTAGTGTATCAGCCCGTACCGTCACCACATTCGAAAGTCCTGAGATCAAAGTCGCGGCAGCGATATCGAAATGTGCTTCGATGCGATCGGTTTCGATATCCGAGACATACTTGTCAGTCACCGTTGGGGCATGCTTACGAATTGTCGCCTCCAGTCCTTTTAACTCCCGACGACGATCCCGCAAACCTTCGAAGGCAGCCAAGTAGTGATCAAGTTTTTCCTGATCAGCACTCCCAATATCGCGTTGCAAGCGACGAACATCTCCGACCATGTGATCAAGTAACATCGTCTTGAGCTTTTGTTTGGCCTGTGCTTGTTTGCCTCGCACAGCAATCCCAAAAAGATTCTGATAAGCCATCGAGGGGCTGGCCTGATAGGGCAGGGGGCGATCCGTGTCGATTGCTGAAATCCCCGGATAGACGACAGAATCCTTGATCCCCGAAAGAACTTTGCCGCCTAATGTCAATCCAACGTGTGGAAAGATCGCTGGCAACGCTTTCGCCAACCGACCATCAACCGTCGGATAGACGGGGCGGCCAGGGCTTCCCTCATCTCCCGTCAAATAACAGCCCATCGCTCCGTACCAGGCGGAATGACCTCCACGGCACATTTTGCCCGACAATCCCTGCAGAATTGTCAGATGATCTTTTAAGGGCTCCAACGAACTTAACGATGGGGAAAGTCGTTTGTCCTGCAGGGAAAGATCAATCAGCGAGTCGGAAGGCCGCAACCTATCTGGCCAACCTTGCTCTTCGCCTTTCGTGACCTTCGCAACACGCCATTCCTGCGGAACAAGTTCGGCGGGCGTCAACCCACTCGACTTCACCACAAACAGAAATCTTGGTGGGCGTTTCGCCTCCGCTGCAAAGAGTGTCTGATCCAGAAATGGCCAGAGCAGTGGAGACAAACTAGCTCGCATCAAAACATCTCTTCGCGATAGATTCATAGTTGATCACGATTTCGAAAAAAGGCACGGTTTCCAGGTCAGATCGGACGAGTGATTACTTTCGGTAGATAAAGGAATCAGACGACAGGAGCGATGCGATCAGTGACTTCATGCTGCCACCATTTTCTGCATACGCCTTTTCGGCGGCGATCAGCGTTGGGGAATCAGCAAATGTCTCGTTCCGCCCCATCCAGAAGCGAAACGCATGTCGGACAAATGATTGTTGCACACGTCGGGAACTGGCAAGACGCTCAACAAGCTCCAGCGCCGATTCCACCGGACCGTCAATTTCGGCATCACCACTGGCAATCAGCTCACCGGTTTGATCCGCCGCAGCAAACTTCGCCTGCTGATGACGGTCTGTGAAAATCGTCAACATTTCGCCCAACATTTCCTGGTCGCGATGACGGCCAAAATCATCGAATCCTTCGAAGGCAAGTCCCAACGGATTCATCTTTTGATGGCATTTCCAACAGGAATCTGCTCGTGTCACCTCCAGTCGATCGCGCAAGGTACGGTGATGATCCTCGGGCACGACCGCATTTACCGTAATCGGCACATCGGGAATGGTATCTGCCAGCAAATGCTCACGAATCCACTTACCTCGACGAATGGGGTCATTATCAAAATTTCCTGACCACGCAATTAACCACGCCGGATGCATCAAAATGCCTGCCCGCTGACGTTTCGGCAGCGGAAACGGTTGTTGCGTTGGATAGTCCCATTTTAGAGGGTCTAAATTATAGAACTGCACGTAGTTTCTAACGGACGCACTTTCAATCGGGATTGGATGCCTACCAGCCTGCTCAGCGCGACGGACATAGGCTGAATTGAATTCGAAACCTTGATCATTCACATTTGTCTTAATGTAGTGGAGATCCTCGGCGATTTTTTCCAACGACCCCAGATAGGCAACAAAATATTTGTTGGAAGTTAGCAATTCTCGCAAGACATCCTGATCCTGATCAAAGATATGCATCACAAATTGATCGGCGTCATTGACGAGTCGCTCGGTATGGAATTGGTCATCATTACCAATTCGCTTTGCGTCTTTAAATACTTTTGGGGCATGGTGATAACCAAAGAACTCTCGAAAGAATCTCAATACGCGTTTATTGCCGATGCGATGATCGTCTCGAAACATACGATAATCAGCGACCGCCATCGTCTTGGCATTCAAGAAAGCCAAGACCACGCGTTCAACGTCATCGGACGTTGACAATTTCCCTGCCTCGGCCAACTCGAGTAGGTTAGGGGAATGATCTGGATCCTGACCAGCACGATCGGCGACGTCGGGAATCCGAACTTGATCGGGTCCGTCATCCGTAAGCGCATAGGCGATGGCGAAGGCAAGTTCGTACGGTGACAGCTTTCGTCGGCCATCCGCCTCGCGATCTCCGAAGCCGATCTCAAGACGATAGATCGCTTCGGGCTGGAGCATCATTGCCATCAGTGTCGTCTGCAGCGCTTCCACGTTGCCTGCAATGGCTGCCGATCTGCGAAACAGATCAACGTATTCCGTTTGCTCCTGCTTCGTGGGGGAGCGGCCCAACAGTTGATTGAACTCGTATTGAACGGCTGCTTGGATTTGCTCGACAGCAACGGGATCCGATGCGTCGACAATTGACTGAAACTCCACCGGTGTGCGCCGTTCAATGTGAAGCTCACCCTGCTCTCGCCGCTTGATACCCGTCGTCTGATACTTCGCTATCGTTTCACAATTCATCATCAGCAATTGCAACGTAGCCGCATCGGCAAACTGCTGTGCAGCAAAGTCTGCAATCGTCCCGCGTGTCTCGTCTAGCATAAACGGCTGATGAATCGCGGTGGCATGCCTGACACCAGGCCCAAGTTTTTCAACAACTTGGTCGTAAGCTTGCGGCCCCAGGCGCCAAAGTCGCGCGGCGGAATAGGCCGGACTGGTTTCAGAACCATCGAACAATCGCTCGTGATCCAGACGATTCCCGTAGGTAGGTGACCTGCGTTTAAAACCAATCGTGGACCGCTGGCCCACCCGTGCCAATTGCTCGACAATGTATCGGGAGAGTTCACGTTGATCCGCCCGAGCAGGACGAGGCTCATTTCGAGGGGGCATCGCTCCCAGTTCAATTTGTTCCAGAACCCGTTGCCACAACTGGACCGTTGCCGGTTTTTCAAAATCGCCGGAAGCGCGCGATAGGCTTAAACCGGCCTCAGGCGAGTCGCCATCATGGCAGCTGACACAGTGCGCATCCAGGAACGACTGGGCGACAAAAGCAGACTGCTGCGATCCACTCTCTTCCGCAGCCCAGCTCAAGGAACAGACGGACAGGATCGCTAAAAACACGCGATAAAACATAAAGACGAACTCATCAGGAGGAACTCAACCAGATCACTAGGGCAGAGACCTGCCTTGTTAGTTTACACGCAATGACGTGAAGAAAGCAGCCAGTTTCTGGAATCGAATCCGTCGAAGACCGAACAACCATGCCAACATTGGATACCGCGTGGTCAATTTGGCTTCCCGCTTCAGCTCGATCCACTTTATCACGAAATTGCCAGACCGCAGGGAGATCGGTAATGTGATTTCGAGATCGATCGACTCGGTCTTTTACGATCGCGGGCCAGACCAAAAATCACGGCTGAAAACAACTTGGATCATCCGGCTCTTTTCCCCACCAATGCCAATCTGCGAAGGCGAGAATGGCATTCCAGTCGGCGGCCAACAGGTCATGGTCACCGTCACGAAAATGCAAACCATTTTTTGCTTCAGCGCCTAACAGTCGAAAGGCCTCAGCAGCCGCTCGACTCGTCATTCGGGTCCCTCTCGGATTGGCCCAATAATCATTCCGAGCTTCGGTACAAATCAGCGCTCGCGGTGCCACAAGTGCCTTCAGAAAATGCTGATCAAACGGCAACCGATTTTCCTGCCCAACAAACCAGCGCAATCTGGGGTGAAACCAATACGCGAATCGATTTGGATCCGTAATCTGTTCGAGGGTCTCACACCCCTTACCTTGAACCCAAAAACTTCCAGCGCCGCCTGCGCCTGATCCATTGGCAGCCACGAGAGTGAAACGTGGATCCAAAGCCCCCGCCAACAAGGCAGCCTTTCCACCACGAGAATGGCCAACGATTCCGATTCGCCGCTCATCGACATCATCACGCGACTCTAAATAATCAACAACCCGCATACCTGCCCAAGCCCACACGGCGATCGTGGCCCAGTCATATTTGGGATAGGCCTGCTGGGCAGCTCCCACTACATCCGGCTGATCCGGATCCAAATCATCTCTTGCATATTCAACATATAAGCAGCCGTGCCGCATTAAACGTGGAACTTCCTCTAAATGGCCTAAGGCGGCTTCTTCTCGAATCAACACTGGCAATCGCCCGGATCGCTGCGGTACGTAGACAGCGATCCGCATTCGTAGCTGATGCTTTGAACCAATAACCAATGTCATCAGCTCTTCGCTCGCTTCCACCTGCTCCAGCTGACGTTTCTTCAAGCGCTCAACGGTAATGCTGTCAGGACGAGGTGGCATCTGACCATATTGATAATGCTGCACAATCGCCGCAAGCTGAGCCCTCCGCTGCTCCCAGTTCTCAGCCGTGATCTTCCGATGATCCTCTGGAAATTTAAACAAATCGGGTAATTCTAAGCGTACGGGTAATTCATCAAGCGACTTTGGAGGCACCCAGTCGTCAGCTCGTAAATCAACCGCCAGCAAACGCAGTACGCTGGCGGCCAGACCAATTTGCAGCAAGGTTTTCGTCGAGATCATCATTCAGCTCGTGCAGGGAAAGAATACGACAGAACGGATCCTACCGGTCGATCCGCCGATCGCCTCTCAGTATGACAGCCGGCATAGACGTAAGAGCCCCCGACAGAGGAATCTAGACTCAGGATACCCAAATGAGCTTCGCTGACCCAAAATAGGACCCCAGACGCGGGAAATGAAGATCCGCTCGTACATCCTGCGAGAAAACTACAGATTGCAAGCTCCTGCGCCGATCTTTTCCGTGAGAAATTCAGCGAGCGACCGCGACTGAGAATGCCTAAACGCGACAATCATGGTACGGTATTCAGTCTGATTGGTTTCTCAATCTCCCCCATGAATAATTGATGATGCAAAGGCAGAACGATGAATAAGCATTCTCACGATACGCCTCACGGCCACCATAAGCAAGAAAAGCACACCAAGAAAGGAAAACACACAGAAGCGAAGTCCAAGAAGCGTGAACCGCACAAGGATTGGCGACTGTGGATCGTGGTGGGCATAATGCTGGTCGCAATGGCAGGATACGTGGTGACAATGGATGAATCACTTGCCCCGGGTGGGAATGGAGAAGAGGTACCGGCCGCCGCCGAATAAGAGGATTGGCGGCGCCCCATGGCGAGCATTTCCCGACCGACTCGACGGAGATTTCCCGAACGTATCAACCCAGAGCGCGTTACGGCTGACTCGTGCCGCCGGACGCACCAGCTTTCGCGGCTCCTTCGTGAATCACATGGCCAACTTCTTCGCCGAGTTCTTCCGCTTTCTCAGCGACTTGTTGGGCATCTTCTTTGACTTTTTCTTTATCAATATGCATTTCGACATTGGTATTTCCCTGCTGGTCTTCACCGGAAACGGTAAACCAGCCGCGCCCGTAGCCGACTGCAAAGATGACCAAGCCAATTACAACGACAGTTCCAAGCAACTTACGCATCGATGGACTCCAAACTAAACGAATCATCTTAAACGGGAACAAAGTGGTCAGCTTTTCGTTGTTAATTGCACCTGATCGAGATGCAGAAAAGACGGCCAGCCTGATTGACGATGCGATAAGCCTAACCGGAATCCGGACTGTGAACCACATCGATGTAACCTCGGGGCCGACCCGCAGGTCAATCCGCCGTTTTTCACGGTACAATGGGGGGTATATCCCCACTGTTTGAGGAGCTTTCTCGATGACCAGCCAACGAGTCCGATTTGCCTTGGCAAGCCTGTTGATCTTGCTGCCTATCAAGGGTGCCTTCGCCCAGAAGCACGTGATGTTCGATACACTTCAAAGCCGTGACGCGGAACTTTGGGACACTGCCTTGCAGATCTGGGAGTGGGCCGAACCGGGTTATCAGGAAACACAATCCGCCAAACTTCTCGCTTCCCTGTTAGAATCCGCCGGATTTCGTATCGATCAGGGTGTCGCCCAGATTCCGACGGCATTCACGGCCGAATTCGGCAAGGGTCAGCCGATCATTGGCATCTTGGGCGAATTCGACGCCTTACCCGGATTGTCACAAGTCGCCGAACCCCAGCGTAAGCCGCGTCAAGGAGCCAGCTACGGTCACGGTTGCGGACATCACCTCTTCGGTGTGGCCTCCGCTGCGGCCGCCATCGCCGTTGCCGACCGCATCCAGGCAGGTGATTTAAAGGGGACGGTTCGCTTCTATGGCTGCCCGGCCGAGGAGGGAGGCGGTGCCAAGGTTTTCATGGTCCAGCAGGGACTGTTCGACGATTGCAATGCGGTCCTCCATTGGCACCCCAGCAGCAAGAACACGGCCGGTGATCGCAGTTCGCTAGCCCGCATTGCCGTCAAGTTCCGCTTTCGAGGCAAGAGTGCTCATGCGGCCGGCGCCCCGGATCAAGGGCGATCGGCCTTGGATGCGGTCGAATTAACGAATCATGCGGCCCAGCTCCTGCGAGAACACACACCCGATTTGTCTCGCATCCACCACGTGATTACCGCCGGCGGATCGGCTCCCAATGTGGTCCCTGATTTTTCGGAGGTCTACTACTACGTAAGACATCCTCGAGCAGAAGTCGTCGGTCCTTTATATGAGCGTCTCGAGTTGTGCGCAAAAGCCGGTGCACTCGCCACAGAGACAGAATTGGAAATCGATCACCAGGGCGGCATTCGCGAGATCCTGCCAAACAATGCGTTGACTCGGATCAGCATGGCAAATCTGAGAAAGCTGAATGATTTAGCGTATAACGAAGAAGACGAGAAATTCGCAGTTCGTCTGCAACAGTCACTCAGCCAACAGCCAGCTCTGGAAGAGATCCAAGATGTTGTCGACCAAAGCGGCACGGTCGGCATGGGATCAACCGATGTTGGCGATGTTTCCTGGGTCGTACCCACCACGGGATTTACAACGGCCTGTTGGGTGCCAGGCACTCCGGCGCATTCCTGGCAAGCCGTCGCGTGTGGGGCAACGCCCATCGCCCGAAAAGGAATGAACCTGGCAGCTCGTGTTTTGGCGGCAACTGCCTGGGATCTGTTCCTACAACCCGAGGTTCTCGCGGCTGCCAAAGAAGAACACCGATCACGCGTCGGCAACCAGAAATACCAATCCCTCATGCGACCGGGTCAAAAGCCGCCGCTCACTTATCGCGATCCTCCGCAACCCTAACGAGCTTAAGACTGAGTCCCTCAGGACATGCTCAGAACAGAACGGACGAACCTCGTGAGCGAAACGGTTGACGATCCAGATGACGGCAGCACGCGCCGACGTTGTTACGTCTGTTTTCGTCCAGAGAATCTCTGTTTTTGCGATGCCATTCCGCGAATCAACAACCGCACATCCATCTTGATTCTGCAACATGCTCGTGAAAGATTCCACCCGTTCAACACAGCTCGAATCGTCAAACAGGCACTCGCAAATTCTCAATTACTAGTGGATCGAACAGAGAACCTCGCCACCGCTCAACTCCCGTTTCTTGACCAAGCTGGTCTCTTGTACCCCGGTCGTGATGCACCGGTGTTATCCGATGTGGCCGTGTCAGAACGGCCTCGCCAACTAGTAATCATCGATGGCACTTGGCATCAGGCCAAAACATTAGTTCGAGACATTCCACGATTATCAGAATTACCCTGTTATCGGTTGGCTCCCGACTCGCCGGGTCGTTATCGCATTCGACGCGAACCGAATGCAACGTCGCTTTCGACTCTCGAAGCCACGGTGGCGGCGCTCAAAGTCTTAGAACCCGAGACGCAGGGTCTCGACCAACTTGTGTCCGCTTTCAATACGATGATCGAACAGCAACTGGCCGTACCAAAAGTAGCGACGAGTTGGCGAGTGAATCAACACCGGCGGCGCAATCATGTCAATATCCCTCGGGCAATCTCGCACAGCTTGGACCACGTAGTCGTTGCGTACGGGGAATCATCGGCCGGACAACCAGGGCAAGCTCGCAGACCACGGCCGCCTGTTTATTGGGTCGCCGAAAGAATAGGATCCGGTGAGCGCTTTGAGGCGGCGATTCAATCCGACAAGAGTAACAGCGACCCGTTTCTCACTCATCTTAAGTTGACGGCCGAGCAGTTCAAATCCGCGGTAACCGCCGAAGAATTCCGCAGCCACTGGGAGAATTTCTTGCAACCCGAAGATACGCTGGCCGTTTACCACCAAAGCAGCGTACAATTACTCAAAAATATCGGTGGCAAGGTTGTCAGATGCCACGTTTTGAAATCGGTCGATTTCACCAACCATCGCGGCACGTTGGAAGAAATCATACATGCAGAAGGAATTGTAAGTGGCCCAATCCATCATGCCGGACGCGCCGGCGAGCGACTCGCCAAGGCTGTCGCATTGGTCCGCCACCTTCGCGAAATGGCCCAAGCAGATTGTGGCCTGCCTGACAACTAAAAATCATTTTATCGAGGGGCCAACACCCTTTGCACTTATCGGATTTTCAAATTAGCATGCGAACCTTTTCCCAATCCGCCACGCCGGCTGGCGGAAAACAATCATGATCGCAATCAATCGCCCCAACTCCGACAGCAATCAAGATCGACCGAGCCTCGAACCAGGGCAACTTATCCGCCATCGCCGATACGGATACCGAGGCGTCATCGTCGATTTCGACGAATCTTGCCAAGCCGACCAAACTTGGTATCACAAGAACCAAACGCAACCAAATCGGAATCAACGCTGGTACCATATCTTGGTCGACGGCACTGCAACTTGCACCTACGCCGCCGCCGAAAATCTGACCGTTGACTCGAGCCAGTTCCCGATCGATCACCCACTTTTACAACACTTTTTCTGCGGATTTGAAGACGGACGTTACATCCGAAATGAGGTCTCCTGGCCTCAATAGGAGTCTCCCATCAGGCAACGTCTCTTCTTGGAGATTGACCGCCCGATTGGGGACCGCCACAATCGACTGTTCGTTTACTTTTGTTCAAACCCCCAACTGGTTGATTCGTATGATGTTCAATCTTGATCTCGCTTCGACTCGATTCCTATGGGCGACCTTATTGACACTGTCATCCGCCAGCGGGTTGTCCGCCGACGATTTCTCACTCGAAACCCAACAAATCACTCAAGGCCCCGACCACCACTTCTTTGGCTACATTGGCCAAAGCTTGACAACACCCTGGAACGCGAGCGGACGTTACATTCTTTCTTTGCGCACCTCTTTTCATAATCGCATGCCTCATCCGGGTGAAGCGGCAGATGTCGTTCTCATCGATACACAGAATGCCTACCGTGTGAGCCCTATCGAAAAGTCACGTGCCTGGAATTTCCAGCAAGGCACGATGTTCTATTGGCATCCTAAACATCCAGAAACGCAGTTTTTCTTCAACGATCGAGATCCCAACTCCAACACAGTGTTTACCGTGCTCTACGACATTGAACAGCAACGTCGCATCCGCGAATATCGCTTTGAAGACATTTCGGTCGCCAATGGAGGCGTCTCACCGACCGGCGATTTCTTCCTGGCAATCAACTATGGAAGAATGGCCAAGTTACGCCCCGTGACAGGCTATCCGGGAGCCGCTGATCATACGAATAATCTGCCTGCACCCGACAATGACGGCATCTTTCGAGTGGACATCGAGACCGGTAAACAACGTCTGATTGTTTCCTTTGAACAACTGCACAATCTGCTGCAAGATCAAGCTCTTGATGTCAACGATGCCCACTTCTACATCAACCATTCATTGGCCAACCGCACAGGGGAACTGGTCTACTTTTACGCGCGGGCACGGCGGGGCGACTCAACAATGGCCATCAATGTGCCCTGTTCTATCCGCACCGACGGAACCGAACTACGTGCTCACGAATACATTGGCGGACATCCTGAATGGGATCAAGGCACAGTCGTGATCGGATCCAAAGGGAAAAAACAGGTTCGGTACGATGTTCACTCCAGCAAAATCATCGGCCAAATCGCAACACCCCAGATCATCCCGGGCCCTGGGGGCGATGTGTCGCTGTCCGCCGACGGCAACTGGTTCGTTTGCGGATATTCGACAAAGGATCGTCAACAAAATAAATATGTCGTTTACCGTCGATCTGACGGAGCGTTTGCGGCCTCAGAGCCTTTTTCACGCGGCCCCTACCAACGGGGTGAATTGCGCATCGATCCCGCACCACGTTGGAACCGGGACCAATCTAAAATTTTGATTCCAGCTTTCACGCCTGACGGCACGCGGCAATTACAGCTACTTAAGATCAACTAATCAAACACCGATCAACCCAACTCACGCCTAACCAGCCCGACCGGCAACACCTCTAACCGAGGCATTTCGTCAGCTAATCGATGCTCACTGAATCGGCCGGGTTCCAAAGAACTCGCAATGCCTGGGGAATCACCTCTGCGTCAAATGGAGACACACCCTCGACTTCCCCATCCAGATTAAGCGGACTTGCGGCGGCCTCAATCCGCAGCTTGCACACTTGTCGAGATTCAACGAAGGGTAGCTGGAGATGCGAGCCATCAAACACGCGTTGAAAAAACTTTATCATTTGGCTTCGCGTGGCCTTACGAAGAATGACAACATCGACTCGACCATCATCAATCTGGGCATTTGGAGCCATCAACATCTGCTTGCCAGTCGTCTTGGTCACACAAGCAATCACGAATTGAAAATCACCCTCGATCACCTCGTTATCGAGGGTAATTTTCGCGTACCTCGGCCGAGGCCAAGCGATCTCTAACAGGGCCGCAACCGCGTAACGACGCCCTCCCAGCATCCGCAACTTTTCAGCCTTCTGATTGATCGTAGCGATCGCACCCCAGCCAACGATATTCACGCAATAGGTCGTCCGATCGGTTGATTTCACTTCAACCACATCGAGCCAACGAGATTGTGCTGTCAGGATTGCTTTTCCCGAACTGGCAACCGTTGAACAATTAAGATCTTGGTGCAATGTGTTTCCCGTCCCAGCAGGTACGAGACAGATGGGCAACTTCGGCCGTTGCTGTCGAAGCATCAAACCACCGACAACGTCATGCACCGTCCCATCTCCACCAATCACGCAAAGACAATCGTAATCATCCAAACTCAGGTCACGGCAAAGCTCGATCGCGTGTCCCGGATACTGTGTTGGCTGCGAATCGAGCGAAACACCGGCCTTAGATAGTAATTCGCCTAATTCATTCAACACCGATAGACCTTGGCGAGATCCACCTTGTGGATTGACGATTGCAACACATTTTTTGAGAGCCATGTCAACTCCTACCGCTGGGATCTTCACCGAGATGTTAAGTCAAAAAACCGACGGCGCGTAGAGCAATCACCGTGTCTCGCAAATCGTGTCTCGCAAATCGTATCTCGGAAATCGCGTCTCGAGATTAACGTTAGCCTATCGCGGTGACGCATCTCGATCTCACCAACCGGAACCTGTAGAAATGGCTCAAACTACCGTTCCGTTCAATTACTCGGCATCAATTTGCTTTCGCGAAAGGGCGATGCGCTTGCGATCGAGATCAACTTCCAGCACGCGAACTTGCACCACATCACCCACGGAAACGATATCACTCGGATCAGCAACGTAGGTATCGGCCAGTTGAGAAATGTGAATCAAACCGTCTTGGTGCACACCAATATCGACAAAGGCTCCAAATTTCGTCACGTTCGTCACAACACCCTCAAGCCTCATGTCGACCTGCAAGTCCTGCAGTTGGTCGATTCCTTCCGCAAAGCGGGCAACTTTAAACTCGCTGCGCGGGTCACGGCCCGGCTTGGCTAACTCGGAGAGAATGTCTTGGATTGTAGGAAGCCCACTCTTGTCGTCCACGAATTCATTCGCATTCAGCTTTTCAGAGAGCGTCACATTTCCGACGAGCTGCTGTGTATCAGCAGCTAATTTCGTCGCCATCGCTTTGACAATGTAATAACTTTCCGGATGCACGGCCGAGTTATCCAGCGGTTGGCGGCCGTTAAGAATCCTAAGAAAGCCAGCACATTGCTCGAATGCTTTCTTACCAAGCTTGGGCACTGACAGCAGTTCTTGCCGACTCTTAAATCGCCCATTCGCATCGCGATAGTCAACAATTTTCTGAGCCAATTTGGGACCGATTCCCGCTACATGAGCCAGCAACGGCGCACTGGCAAGATTCACATCCACGCCCACCGAATTGACACAAGACTCGACTTCTCGAACAAGAGACTTCTTCAGCAATGTCTGATTGACGTCATGTTGATACTGGCCCACACCAATCGACTTGGGGTCAATCTTCACCAATTCTGCCAATGGATCCTGCAGTCGATGAGCAATGCTGATCGCGCCTCGCACAGTCACGTCCAAATCAGGATATTCGCTGACCGCCAAATCACTAGCGGAATAAATCGATGCGCCCGATTCGCTCACCATGACTTTTGTCACGTCCTTCAAGCTCTCTTCACGCACCAGGGTTGAAACAAAAGTGTCCGTCTCTCTCGAGGCAGTACCATTCCCGATCGAAATCAATTTCACATCGTGCTCGGTAATCAGTTTGCACAAAGTTTTTTTTGCAGCTTCGGTGTCATTACGCGGTGGTGTCGGGTAGATCGTGGCGTGTGCTAAAAACTTTCCCGTACCATCGACAACAGCCACTTTACATCCGGTACGAAAGCCCGGATCAATTCCAACGGTAACCCGGGGCCCGGCTGGCGGTGCCAACAGCAACTCCCTCAGATTTTTCGCAAAGACAATGATCGCATCGCCGTCGGCATCTTCTTTCAATGATTGAACCACCGTCGATTCGGTGGCCGATAACAGCAGGCGTTCATAGCAATCCACTACGGTTTGTCGCAAAGCATCGCAAAACTCAAACTGGTGATTGTGTATCAGCTTTTGTTGCAACTTACGTGTGACATATTGATCATCCAGTTCGAGTGAAATACGCAACAACCCCTCGGCTTCACCTCGTTTCATGGCCAAAAACCGGTGCGATGGAATGCGATTGACCGATTCACGGTGATCGAAATACATTTCGAACTTACTGGCAGCTTCTTTTTTTCCTCGTTTAACATGCGACGCAATCTGACCATCGTTAGTCGCTTGTTCAACAAGCCATTGACGGGTCTCCGCATCTTCCGACCACACCTCCGCGACAATATCGCAGGCACCTCGCAAAGCCGCCTGAGTATCTGGCACGTCGAGTTCTGGACGAACAAACTCTTGCAACACGCTGCCAGTTGAACGATTCAGTTTTTCTTGGTTGAGCAACAGATCGGCCAGTGGTTGCAATCCCTGCTCTCGGGCGACGGTCGCTCGTGTGCGACGTTTAGGTTTGAATGGCAAATACAGCGATTCCAAAGTTTGCTTGTCATTGCATGATTCAATTTGCCTTTGCAATTCCGGCGTCAGAAGCTCCTGTTGGTCGATCGACTTGAGAATTGTTGCTTTTCGATCGGCCAATTCGCGTGCTCTCGACAAAGCGTCTTCCACACTTCGCAAGGCAATTTCGTCCAGCGTTCCAGTCGCTTCCTTTCGATATCGAGCAATAAATGGGATTGTGTTGCCCGAATCCAACAACTCAACGGTCGTGCGAACTGACTTCTCAGAAACACCAACTGCCTTTGCAATCTGCCGAACCACTTTATCCAAATCAAAACAATCAAACTTCTTCGTTACCATTTTGCTTTCCATGCGTCATCTCAGAGCACCTACTAAAAACCGAGACAAGAACCGCCGCGGTCAGCCAGGATTTAAACATGCGGATCACCCCAACGTCTATCCCCTAGTATTCCTGCTCGACCAACCCTTTCGCCGAACAAATCAATAACCCATGCTTCCTGCAAACGCCCCCCCCACCTGATACGACCCGACAGCCGACGATAAAATGAGTACGGAATTCATTTTCACCCCTCCGTCTACGAGGTTACCCCGCATGATTGTCGTCACAAATCGGATACCGGTTGCAAAAGGTCATGAAATTGACTTTGAAGACCGTTTTCGCAACCGAGTCCACTTGGTCGATCAGGCACTTGGATTTATTCGCAATGAGGTCCATCGGCCTAAACCGGCTAAATTCGACCACGAAACGGGTAAGTTCCTCGAAGATCCTGATGCAGAGGGCTTTTACGAGGTAAAAACCTGGTGGAAATCGTTAGACGATTTCACAGCCTGGACGCGCAGTGAAGCTTTCGCCGAAGCCCACGCGAATCGCCCTCCCAAAGAAATGTTCCGAGGACCAAGCAAATTAGATGTTCACGAAGTATTTCTGACCACAGACGAGATTGACGTCTGATCGAGACGATCAACTGTTACCTTCGGCTTTCGAAATCGTCTCGCCAAATGTCTCAGCAAAAATCTCCCATGCCGTCATGAACATTGCCGCCACAGTTGGACCGACAATTAACCCAACCGCGCCGAACGCCGACAGGCCACCAAACGTGCTAATCAGAATCAAGAGATCTGGCATCTGAGTATCACTGCCCACGAGTCGCGGTCTCAACACGTTGTCAATCGTACTGACCACGACAGCGCACCACGCTGCTAGGCCGATGGCTGCGACCGTGTGGCCAGTCACAAAAAGATAAATCACAGCTGGCACCCAAACCAGCGCGGTACCGATCCCTGGAATCACTGAAAAAACTGCCATGATCGTGCCCCAAAACGCAGCCGAATCAATCCCAGCAACAGCAAATCCCAAACCTCCCAACAAACCTTGGATCGCCCCGATCACGAGCGTGCCTTTGATCGTGGCCCGAGTCACGGAACTTCCTTTTTGAATCAACAAGTGCTTAACATCATTCGGTAAAGGGATGTACCCCATCGCCGCGTCTTTGAGTGCGGGACCGCTGCGAAGAAAGAAGAACATAGCGTACAGCATGACAAACAAATGCAGAAAAAAGGCTGCGGTGCCTTGCGTCGCTGCAGTCAGATTACTGAACAATACCTGGCCGATCTTCGCCGCTAATTCGCCCAACTTCCCCATCACCTGCTGAGAAGTTAAATGAACTCGATCGTGTGCGGGAACCCAGGCCGGTAAAGTCGGTTTCCAGTCGTCATCAGCGTCCAAACGATCCTGAATCCAAGGCAGCGCATTTTTGCTCAGGGTAACGCCCTGCTCAGCAACCGTCCCCACGAGTCCCAGCAGGGGCAGCACCACAATCAAGGTGACAATCGCCAATGTCAGCATCGCCGTAATGGTTCGCCGATTACCGCACCAAACCAGTAGCTTTCTATAAAGCGGATGGGTAATTCCACTAAAGACCGCAGCCAAAAACAGCGCGACAAAAAATCCGCGAATCATCCGAAAGAAAATGATTGTGATCGCAAGCGTTAGCAATAAAACAACCGTCTTACGCACTTTGTCTGGGTTGAGTGTGGAATTGTTCATAGACCGAGACCATCAAGATTCTGGGAGCGGGCTGGGGTAAACACCGTCGTCCCCCTATCAAGTCGCAATGTGCAAGAATCGCATCATGTACAGATGATGCCATCACTCACGGAAACGACGTGTTTTCGGGCGGGAGGGGGGGGTTGGCGGAATGACCGGGTTACTATGGTACACTGTTATCCATGATTCGAATGCAGCATTTTTTGCTTTTGTTGGCCTGGGCAACCACGGTAATTGGCGGATTCGTCCGTGCCGAGGAACGGCCGAACATCGTCGTGATCTTAGCCGATGACCTCGGCTATGGAGACGTTCGTTGCTACAACGACGAATCCCAAGTTCCCACACCGAATATTGACCAACTCGCCCGTCAAGGCATGATGTTGATGGATGCCCACAGCCCATCAACCGTTTGCACCCCCACACGATACAGTCTGCTGACGGGTCGAATGGCTTTTCGCACGGGTCAAGCAGGTGTTTTTACCGGGGCGGGCGGACCATGCCTCATCGAAGCTGATCGTTTGACCTTGCCGCAGATGCTAAAGGACTGCGGCTATGCGACGGCCTGTTTCGGCAAGTGGCACATCGGCATGACTTTCTTTGATCGGGATGGAAAGGCAATCCATCAAGGCGGACTCGAAGCTGTCAAACGCATCGACTACGATCGGCGCATTCCAGACAGTCCCATTCATCGAGGCTTCGACCATTTCTTCGGAACCGTTTGCTGCCCGACCACCGACTGGCTTTACGCCTATGTCGATGGCGACCGAATTCCCGTGCCGCCAACCCAAATCGTTGATCGAGGGCCGCTCCCCAAGCATCCCTATTCCAAAGACAATCGCCCTGGCATGATCGCGCCCAACTTTGATCTTGAGAGCGTCGATTTGGTGTTCTTAGAAAAAAGCCAAGCCTTTCTCAGAGAACATGTTGAACAGCACCCCGAGCAACCATTCTTCTTGTTTCACTCGGCTCAAGCGGTGCACTTACCTTCGTTCGCGGCGAAGCGTTTCCAGGGCAAAACAAATGCCGGACCCCATGGCGACTTCATCCATGAACTTGATTACATCGTCGGCGAATTAACCAAAACGTTAGAGCAACTGGGAGTCGCTGATAATACGCTGGTACTATTCTCCAGTGACAACGGTCCCGAGGTCACCAGTGTGATTCATATGCGGAAGGATCACCAGCATGATGGGGCCCGACCTTGGCGCGGCATGAAGCGAGACCAATGGGAAGGGGGACATCGCGTACCATTCATTGCACGATGGCCAGGCAAGATCAAGGCGGGCCGCGTTTCGCACCACACCGTCAGCTTAACCGATGTCATGTCGACATCCGCCGCCATTGTCGCTGCTTCCCTGCCAAAAAATGCGGCCGAAGACAGTTTTAATATCTTGCCAATTTTAAGGGCCGGTGACGAAGCGGAAGCCGTTCGACGCTACACGTTGCAACAAACAATCAGCTTGGCACTCGCTATTCGGCGTGGAGATTGGAAGTACCTGGACCACCAAGGCTCGGGGGGTAACAATTACCAACGACCTTCGTTGCAGCGTTTCGCAATCGCCGACTCCCAGCCGGAAGCACCGGGTCAGCTGTATAATCTGGCAAAGGACCCTGGAGAAACCATCAATCTCTACTTTGAACATCCCGAGATCGTTAAGGAATTGAAATCTCAACTCGATGCATTCAAACGGAGTGGAAGGTCGCGACCATGACGCAACCACAGATGCCTCCTATGACAATCACAACAGAGAGCGGACTTTCGATTCAATTCGAGGTGATAGTTTGGCCGTCCAAGACATTCACGACTCAACACAACAAGACGATCTAGCGCAAATCGACCGCGCACATATCTGGCATCCCTATTCGTCGATGATTGATCGCCCCGCGATGCTGGCGGTTGAGTCGGCAACTGGCGTTCGGCTGAAGTTGACGAATGGCGATGAATTGATTGATGCCATGTCATCATGGTGGTGTGCAATTCATGGATACAACCATCCGCATTTGAATCTAGCAGCGCGTAACCAGTTGGATTCCATGTCACACGTCATGTTTGGGGGACTCACCCACCAACCGGCTGTCAAACTCACCCAACAGTTGTTACAAGTCACCCCTGCTTCACTGGAAACCGTCTTTTTCGCGGATTCAGGATCGGTGTCGGTCGAAGTGGCCATCAAGATGGCGCTCCAATATTGGCACGCAGCCGGAGTTCCTGACAAAAAACGACTGCTCACCGTCAGAAACGGATATCACGGCGACACCACTGGCGCCATGTCGGTCTGCGACCCCATCAACGGCATGCACCACATCTTTGCAAACCTGCTGCCGCAACATCGATTCGCGGAGGCCCCATCGTGCCGTTTTGGGCAGCCATGTGACGGTAGCCAGATCCAACAGCTCCACGAGCTATTTACGGCACATCGGGACGAAATTGCGGCGGTGATTCTTGAGCCGATCGTCCAGGGCGCCGGTGGCATGCGGATTTATTCGGCCGAGTACCTGGCAAAGATTCGCGAACTTTGTGATCAACACCAAGTGCTGCTGATCCTTGATGAAATCGCCACCGGTTTTGGTCGAACGGGACGATACTTTGCCTGTGAGCACGCCCAAATTGAACCGGATATCATGTGTGTCGGTAAAGCACTTTCCGGTGGGTACTTGACGTTGGCCGCCACACTCACCACCCGCACAGTCGCCGACCAGATCTCGGACAAGGGGCAGGGCGTCTTGATGCATGGCCCGACGTTCATGGCAAATCCCCTCGCCTGCGCTATCGCTTCCGCCAGCCTTGAGATTCTCGCCGAAGGTCATTGGCAGCAGCAAACGAATGCGATCGAACAGATCCTCCGCGAGGAACTCTCGCCGATCCGGGACGAACCTGCAGTGGCTGATGTTCGAGTACTTGGCGCCATTGGAGTGCTCGAATTTCGTCAGCCCATTGATGTCGCATTGGCCCAATGTATCGCGGTGGAGCAGGGCGTCTGGCTGAGACCCTTCGGCCGACTTCTCTACACAATGCCACCCTACGTAATCGAAGAGTCTGACTTACGCAAAGTGACGCAAGCAATGTGGGAAATTGCCAAACAACATGCCCCTTTCGCTGCCAATAGTCGTTAAACTGCTGGGATCGAATCACCCTCCCCATTGATAACCATGGAATCATAGCTGCTCTTCACGCGAGCGACTGCCAATCACGTTTACAGGAGACCTGACGATGACCAACCAGCTGAAGCGACGCGACTTTATCAAGACATCAGCCGGGATTGTAGTTCTGGGTGCTCTGCCGAATCGCGCACGCGCTATTTCGGCAAATGGCAAGTTACGCACAGGCCATGTGGGCGTCGGTGGCATGGGGGGTGCCGATCTTGCTTCGATTTCAAGTCATCCGGCAGTCGAAGTCGCGGGACTGTGTGATGTCGACTCCACGCGACTGGAGAGTGCCGGCGGACGACATCCCAACGCAAAAAGATTCCGTGATTTCCGCGAGATGATTGGCAGTCTTGGTGACACGCTTGATGCGGTCGTCGTATCCACCCCTGACCACACGCATGCCCCCGCGTCACTGGCAGCACTTTCCGCAGGCAAGCCCGTTTACTGCCAAAAGCCGCTAACGCACGAAGTGAATGAAGCTCGTCAGATGCGTGTGCTGGCAGAACAAAAAGATCTACCAACCCAAATGGGCATTCAAGTGCATTCGACGCCTCCTTACCGGCGGGCTGTAAAAATCATTCAAAGCGGGGCCATCGGCAAAGTCAGTGACGTTCACGCGTGGTCGAGCAAGAATTGGGGATACGACGGAGGTCCCTTTCAGGGCAATGCTGCCGTTCCCTCCTCGCTCGATTGGAACCTCTGGATAGGCACGGCACAGATGCGCCCCTTTCACCCCGGCGTTTACCATCCGGGAAACTGGCGCAAGCTGGTCGATTTTGGCACCGGCACGTTAGGTGACATGGGCGTCCACATCTTTGACACACCCTACGACGCGTTGCAACTGACAAACCCCAAATGGGTCCAAACAACCTGCCGAGCGCCAACCGGAGTTGGCCATCCGGAGAAGAACATTGTCCAATACGAATTCCCGGGAACCGATTTCACGACGGACTCCCTGATCTGGACATGGTATGACGGCGCTACCGCACCGCCAGCACTAGGCTCACTCGTAGGCCCTACACTGCCCGGACAAGGCGCACTGTTCATCGGCGAAGAAGGACTTTTGTTGTTGCCTCACGTCGGCGAGGCTCGATTATTTCCGGAAGAAAAATTCACCTCGTACCAACGGCCCGATGTTCCTGGTGCAAATCACTATCATCAATGGGTCGACGCCTGTCTGGGGAAAGGCAAAACGAGTGCAAGTTTCGCCTATGCCGGGCCACTGACCGAAGCCCTCTTACTGGGCGTCGTCGCAAATCGCTTTCCTGGCCAAAAACTAACTTGGGATGCCGAAAGCCTCAAAGTCACCAACATTCCCGATGCTAATCAGTTGATCTCAGCAAGCTATCGAAAAGATTACTAGACAGTCCGTTCGCTGTCTTTTCTGATCGCTCGCCTTGAAATGGAAATCGAGACGTTGCCTGATGAGTCATCCTGGATTGCTTCAACAATGGCTTACCACCGCAGCTTGCCAGGGCGCGTCCGATTTGCATCTCGTGCCTGGATTCCGTCCAACCTTGAGATTACACGGTAATCTCAAGGAATTACGGACCGACGAACTGACCAAAGAAGTCGCTCACGATCTGTTGATGGGTCTCTGCCCCGAGTCCGCCCGATTGCAGTTGCAAGAACAATTTAATGCCGATTTTGCTCTGCAACTGCACATTGACGGTCAACCGCAACGTTATCGGGCCAACTATTTCATGAGCAACCAGCAGTTGGCTGCCTGCTTCCGGGTGATTTCTGGGCAGATACCCGACTTTCAATGGGCGGGCTTTCCAGAAGAACTTGGCCAACGTCTGGCCCATCTCCGTAATGGCCTTGTATTGATTTCTGGTGTCACCGGAGCCGGCAAAACGACATCGCTGGCAATGATCGTCAACCTGTTGAACCAAGAAACGGGTTATCGAATCATCACCATCGAAGAACCCATTGAGTATTTATTTTCACCGCAGGCGAACTCAATCGTGACCCAACGAGAAGTGGGGCAGGACGTCCAATCATTTGCCGATGGCTTGAAATTTGGACTACGCCAAGACCCTGATGTCATACTGGTTGGGGAAATCCGTGATCGTGAAACGGCGCAGATGGCGCTCAGCGCCGCGGAAACCGGCCACTTGGTATTCTCAACGCTGCACACAAGAGATGCGAAAGGGGCTATCTCAAGATACGTCGATCTGTTTCCTCAGAGTGTCCAACATGAAATTCGCTCACAATTGTCACTCAGTCTTCGAGCAGTCGTTAGCCAACACCTGCTACCCAGTATTCTTCCTGGCGAAAAACGCGAACTAGCACTTGAAATCATGTTCAACAACATTCCCATTTCGAGCGCAATTCGTTTTGGCAAGATAGAAACCATTGAAACCAATATCCAGACCGGCCGCAGTGACGGCATGATCAGCATGGACGAGGCCGTAAAACGTTTGCTTGACGAAGGACGAATTTCCCGAGAGACAGCTGAACGATTTGTCACCGATCGCAATCATCTGGGGCGTTAATCGGCACGGAAAATTCCCTCGTGAGTAACTCGATTTCAGTGAGCGATTTAAGCGAGAAAAGGCTTTTCATTGGATCGAAAACTCAGTCATGGTGGCTGACAGTTCTAACTTCCGCTAGGATCTACCCACACGGGACACCTTAATTTTTTCAGCAAACGACAATCGTCCGATTGGCGGGAGAAAAGCAACAAGTTGGACACACGCCACAAAGCGATGGCTGCTAGCCTCGCCATCTCGTTTCTGATGCTCGCCGGCAAAATCACAGCCTATTGGGTAACGAGCAGCGCTGCCGTCCTTGCTGACGCAGCGGAATCGGTGGTCCATGTGGTCGCAACCGCATTTGCCGCGTTTAGCCTGTGGTATGCCTCTCGACCTGCGGACGCCAACCACCCATTCGGGCATGGTCGTATCAGCTTTTTTTCGGCCGGCTTCGAGGGCGCGTTGATTCTGATCGCCGCAGTCGCCGTCATCGGTGGAGGAATCCAGGAGTTGATCAAAGGGGCTGACGTCGAGCACATTGGCCTGGGGCTTGCCATTACCGCCTCACTGGCAACCATCAATCTGGCTTTGGGCGTCACCCTGGTCATGATCGGCAAACGACAGAATTCCTTGGTGGTCAAGTCGAATGGAATACACGTACTAACCGATGTATACACGACGGCCGCTGCAATTGTTGGCTTAGCTCTGATTATGCTGACAGGTTACAAAAATCTCGATCCAATCGCTGCCATCTTGATTGGTTTTTTGATCATGTACAACGGCTTCGGAATGGTCCGTACTGCGATTGCCGGATTGATGGACGAACTTGACCCGATGATTTCAAAGCGACTTGACGAAGCGGTCGAAAATGCGATGCGTGGCAGTGTCGTAAAAGATATTCATGATCTCAAGGCAAGACGTGTGGACGATCAATTGTGGTTGCAATTCCACGCCCTTGTGGATGGCGATACCAATGTCCTGGAGGCCCACTCGGCAATCACCACTTTTGAGCAATCTTTGCGGAGCGAATTCCCCGACTTCAAGGTTAACATCAACTCACACCTGGAGCCTGCAGATCACGATCTTGAGGCACACTAGTGCGTTGGACATAAATACAACGAGCAGGCAATGGACAATTTGAGTCAAACGACAAACAAGCGCCGTGATGCCGTGGAGTCCCTGACAATGCAACCAACAATGCAACCAACAATGCACAAGCTCCGTTTCTCATTTCTGCTGTTGATTCTGTTCAACACCTCCGTCTCGCTCACATCGACTGGCACTGATCTCCAAGCCGATCAAGCGGCAACCGGCGAACGGCCGAAAATCGATCCTCGGGGCATCCAAGGCAGCTTAGTTCTTGCTGGCACCCCAATGCCAGTGGATACATTTCAACAATTCCTGAGACGGGCAGGCAAGCAGGTTGTCCTGGTTCAATTGGGTTCGGAACCGGACGCCGTAGAGGCCGTGCAACGTTTCCTCGCAACTTGGCAGGATTCTGAATCGGCACAGCTCACCATACTACATCTGAATAACGAGGCCACTCACGATGCATTGGCTGCGGATGCGATCTCGAAAGCCAGTGCCGTCTGGTTAGCAGGGAACGATTCAACTGCCATTTCTACCCATCGCGATCTGGGCGAAGCAATTGAAAGCGTCGTGCAAAGAAATGGCGTTGTCGGTTGTGCTGGAAACTTGGCAACCTTCGTCGGGAGTCGCGCTCTATCCGAACTCAGTCTTCAAGACACTTCAGTCGAAAAACAGTCCACCCTCCAGTTACTCCCCGACTCCGTGATCACCGCGACCTCGCTCGATTCCGCGACGATTAATTTGGTTAAGCAAACAACAGACCGAGAGCCGAACCTTGTCGGCTACGCAATCGGAGCCAACGCCGCGGTCATTGTTCAAGGTCGACGTTTGCGAACGATCGGCCCCGGAAAAGTTCAAGTCTACCTGGCCGCCACCCAGGACGGTGTAAACGATTCGATCGAGCTCTCTAAGCAACAGATCGGTGATCTCACCGCTTTGCGACGAGCGGCGCGCGATCCGTTTCCAGCAGAACAACCGCAGCCTCCCATCGTTGAAAACGGCACGTTGATCGCTATCGGTGGCGATGGAATGCCAGCCGGGATCATCGATCGATTCGTCGAACTTGCCGGAGGCAAAGAGAGCTCAATCATCGTGCTGCCAACGGCCATGCCGGATCCTATCCGCAAACAAAACGGCATGGCGAACGAATTCCGCAAAGCCGGTGCAGGGCAGGTCACCGTGTTGTCGCAGCGCAGCCTGTCGCAAGTCGAGAGTGCGGAGTCCCTGAACGCGTTCCGTGAGGCCACCGGAATCTGGTTCGGCGGAGGTCGCCAATGGAGATTTGTTGACGCCTATCAAGATACAAAGGTCGAACCGCTGATGCACGACGTGCTGAAACGAGGCGGAGTTATCATGGGAAGTTCGGCGGGCGCATCGATACAAGCCGAATACCTCGCCCGCGGCAATCCACTAGGAAATACCGATGTGATGGCAGCCGGTTATGAACGGGGACTGGGATTTCTGCCTGGCGTCGCAATCGATCAACATTTCACCAGCCGCAAACGATTTTCAGATATGACAAAACTCGTCGCACGTTATCCACAACTGCTGGGCATCGGCATTGATGGGGGAACAGCAATCATCGTACAAGGCAACAGAGCTGAAGTGGTCGGCAAGGGCAGCGTCCACTTTTACGATAGCCGAAAAGTTCCTGCCCCAGGAGAGGTGGACTACGAATCGGTCAAAGCCGGCAGCGCCTACAACCTGGAATCGCGACAACCCGAGTAAGGTAAGCGCGCTTAGCATTGTCGTGTCCCGATGATCAGTCTGGTTGTTCGAACCACACTACGTTCTTGCTTTGTTGCCCCGCCACCAAAAGGTCAAGATCGCCATCGACATCCATGTCGACGGCTCGCAAGTCATAGGCAGCTTGGTTGTGAGCAATCCGGTGCGTCTTAAAATTGCCCTTCCCATCATTTTCGAACCAGGCAGCCACCTTGCTTCCGTAAGCACACGTGGCAACGTCGATATCGCCATCGGCGTCAAGATCAACCACTTGTAAGCAGTGCGGGTACTCAAGATCCGAATTGATCTCGTGCACCGTCCATTGCGGGTTCTCAAACCAGATCACGCCATATCCGTGACCGCGTGTGGCAACCAAGTCGAGCTTTCCATCGCCGTTCACATCCGCCTGTTGAATATTCGTGGCACCAGGATGCCTGCCGGGTAATCGCCGCTTCAAAAAGGGTTGTCGCGGATCGCTAGTCGCTTGCCACCAAGCAAACCATTCACCCTTTCCAGAACGGTCCGAAGGGCCGCCCTTGGCAGCCAACGCAAGGTCTGGTCGACCATCACCATCGATGTCACCAAAACCCAGATAATGGCTCAAACCGGGTGCGTCTCGGTCAGCAAATACGTTTCGCTGCCAACGCACGGCTTGCTTGGGTTCAACCGTTCGCCGTAGCCAAACCGCCGAGTTTGGAAAAGCCCCGGTCGGCTGCCCACTGTTCGCAATCAGATCAAGCTGGCCATCCCGATCCACGTCACCGGTCAACAGCCCGTGAACTCCATTCACCTGATCATCAATCACCCGACTTTTCCAAGGTTTGCGAGTCGGCTCGTCGGGACATTCGAGCCACGTGATCAAACCTGGTGAGTACCTGGCACCAATGAAGTCCAGGTCACCGTCACGATCCACATCCATGGTTTCGCTATGAATAAAATTGTGTTCGGCTGTTTGATCAATCACCACCCCTTTCCAGTCTGGCCCGACAAACAATCGTGTCTTCCCGTTACTGTTGGCGATCACATCTGGCTGACCATCACCATTGAAATCGGCGGCAATCGCCGTATTGGTGTGGAATCCTTCGTGAATCACATGCCGCTGCCATGGTTCTTCCGCCGAAAGCCCCGCAGCAACAACCAGGAGTAACCCGCAGCAAATCACGACATGGTTCAATGAACTCTTACACATAATTGCCTCTTTGCATGGAGGATTTTGCTTCAACCCCAATTATGACATTCAGTGTCCCGCGAAAGCAACTGACGCCTAGCTGTTTGACAGTTACACAACCGATGCTTAGACTCCGATCCCTACGAGTCTTCTAGTCTCCAGCCAACGATCTGCCAGGAGCGAACCATGATTTACCAGCAACGATGGGCCTTAGCACTTCTCCTGATCGCGTTCTGCGTGACCCAGGCCGACGGTCGAGAGCAGAAGGAATACGATAGTGACGTCAATTACGACGAAAATCGCATTCCCCATTACGACTTACCGCCTCTGCTGGTCACCGCGGAAGGCGCCGCGGTAACAACGAAAGAACAATGGACAAACGAGCGACGCCCCCAAATCGTTTCCCTGTTCAGCAGCCTAATCTATGGCCGAGTTCCAAAACCAGAGTCACCTATCAAAGTCGAATTTGATGTAGTTAAAGTCGACGACCAATTCATGGATGGGAAAGCAACTCGCAAAGATGTGGTAATCCGCTTCAGCAATGATAAGGGGAAGGCGGATATGCTAGTGTTGGTCTACGTTCCAAATCATTTGGAGCAACCAGCACCCGCATTCATGAAGCACAGTTTTAATAATACAAAGTCACGAGACTTCGAGGCTGACCCCGCTCGACCGGGACAGCTTAAGAATGGATGGCCTCTGGGCGAATTCTTCGACCGAGGATACGGATTTGTTGCCGTCTATCAACAGGATCTCATCGGCCACAACGAGGTCAGCTTCTCTCGTGGAATCCATCCCTTGTTTTTCAAAACCGGACAAAGCTTTCCCAAAGCGAGAGAATGGGGCGTACTCGGTGCGGTCGCCTGGGGTGGCATGCGTGCCATGGATTATCTTGAAACAGACGAGGATATAGACGCAGCGCGGGTGGCGATCATGGGCCACTCCAAAATGGGCAAAGCGACGCTTTGGACAGCGGCTCAAGATCAACGATTCGCGCTTGCCATTTCCGCACAGTCCGGCTGTGCGGGTGCCGCCCTGTGGCGGCGAAAGTCGGGCGAAACGTTGAAAAAAATGATCACACGATTCCCTTATTGGCTCTGCCGAAATTCCTGGAAATTTGCGGATCAGGAAGACGACTTGCCGATCGATCAGCATATGATGATCGCGTTAATGGCACCCCGACCGGTCTATGTAGCCAGCGGCATCGAAGATACCTGGGCAGATCCTCGCGGTGAATACGCCTCCGCCTTTCATGGCAGCAAGGTCTATGAATTATTTGGAAAGCAGGGGCTGAAATCCGAAAAACTACCTCCGCTCGGCGAACCGATTTTGCAAAGCAACGTCGGTTACCACGTCCGAGAGGGCGGACACTCCGTCGAACTTTACGATTGGCGACGTTTTATGGATTTTGCAGACATTCACCTGAAACCCAAAAAGTAGTCCGTCACGTGATCCAATAGGTCAACGAATGCCCAACGATCGAAACGGCTCGTTCAAATAGAGCCTGCTGTTTCGGTTGTGGGCGATCAATCTTCACCTCGGCGTCCGCACGCATCCGCAACAAAAAAACAGATTGACTCGGTTCTCGAGGTTTATCTATTTCCCCAAGCGTCGTGGTCCCCGCGCGAACAGCCCGGCTGCCTACAATGGGGCAATCTGCGCAACTTTTGCTTCTGCCATAAAATCGGTTGCGGGAAAGTCAGACTGATTATTCTCTCACGATCGCTTCCGCAACTTATCGCTTCAATCAACTTGGCTCAGCCGAATCTGCAACCTTCAACGGTGGCAAAAAACGAGCATCCATCTGCCCGAAAATCTTGCCCGACCCCTTCGCTTCCTTGCGACACGACTCCTCCGAACAGCTAGCAACTGATCTGGCAAGAAATCAAGAAGATTTACGGGTCGGATGCTAAACCATGTTTCCGGAATAGGTTATAAACTAAAGGATGCTTCCATACCGCACGGTCAAACGCACGCAGAAAACCATTTTTTTCATGTCCGAGCCGGTCTTGAGTCGACAATACTCATCGCTGGAACGCGACACGAATTCGCA
Source organism: Pirellulaceae bacterium (assembly GCA_029243025.1). Lineage (NCBI taxonomy): Bacteria > Pseudomonadati > Planctomycetota > Planctomycetia > Pirellulales > Pirellulaceae > Pirellulaceae bacterium. Next base: position 959,725 of record JAQWSU010000045.1, read on the forward strand.
CGGCCGCGTCAATCAAGCGTCTGTTCAAGCAATCCGTTGAGCCGTTTGACGGCCGCCCAAATGGGCCCCCACCCTGTTGACGAAAAGTCGGTTCATGAAATCCCACCAGGCCCGAGTTTTACAGATCATTGCGAACAAGACCGGTTCACGCCCGTCTCTATCCGATCCTATCGATCAGCTCGGCATCGATTCTCTGGCGATGGCTGAAATGATCTACGATCTCGAATCAACCTTTGGGATTCGAACAGACGACCAGTTGCTAGAGCTTTGCACGATCCAAGATTTGTGTGACTATCTCGAGGAACGTGTCTCGGTCTCGTAGGCAGCTCGGGCTGGAGCCGACAAGTAACCGCTAGACCGTCCTAAATTTCATCCGCCCAACCGGCTGCGCTGATACGGGGCACTGCCTTTACTCACTCGACAATTCGCGCGAAGGTTTGCAAGTTGAAGAATTTATCTTCCTTTCGTTCCGCTTTACGCAACAGGCCCTCGAGCTGAAATCGATTCTTGGCAAGCACGCGAGCTGATGCAACATTCCCCGCTCGAACTCGCGCGCCGATACGAACCAGATTCCACGCGTCAATTGCGTACTGGCACATGGCACCAACTACATCGGTCATGATGCCCTGGCTCCAGTGCGGTTTTGCCAACCAGTAGCCAATCTCCACCGAATGATCGTAGACAAGGTTGTCAAAACCAAAAACACCTATCAACTGTTTCGATTCGCTTCGAATTGCAAAATGCACGGGATGGCCGAATTTCTTGGTCGCCTGTCGGACGGATCGCAAAAAATCCTTTCCATCCGATCTGCGATAGGGATGAGGAATGCGCGAGGTGGCCAGATAGATGTCACGATCGTTGAGATGTTGCACAAAGTCTGGTAAATCACTCCTGCGAATCTCGGAAAGACGGATCGCATTCTTGGCGTCTAATGAAATTTTGGTGGTGGGCAACATCCTTAAGCACCTATCAGCAGTACAAACCAGAAAACAACCTCGCAGCGAAGGACACCCCTCTGGGCCATTGGATTCGGAATCTTTTGAAATTGATTCCTTCAGTTTCCCCGGCTTGCCGCTTCAGCGGCAATTCGGGCAAAAGTCGCTCTGGCCCGATCATAGGCTGTCTTGGCCGCAGGACGCTCCGCTTCATCAATCCAAGTATGCCGTCGTTCCCAGAGCTGGCGAACCGTTTCAGCACACCAGCGTGCACTTGCATTCGAGGCACGAATCGGCTGCTGACGGATCAGCACATCGACCGGGTTCGTATGAAGCTGCGGAAATTGCCTCAGAGCGACCCAGCTACTTTGATCAATCGAAACGGTGAAATTCACAGCATGCAAATGGCCATCGGCTGGAACATCTCGAGTTGCAACTGCGACACCATTTACAATCAGCTCAACCGTTCGACTTCCTCCGGAGACGACGTCTTCCGTTCGAGGTGCGTGCAGGTTGATGGTATCGCCGACAACTCGGCGACCAGCGGCGGGCAACAGCGTCCCGTAGGCCACAGCGCTTGGCACGTTTTCGGCAAAGGCAACCCGTGCGTGGACGTTTACCGTTCCCGACTCCGTCAAATGCAGTGCATCTTTTCCTGCGGGTTGCCCTTCAACGTTAAAACCAATCGCGTGGGCAAAGCCATCGCAAACATAAGACTTACCTGTCGCGATCCCCTCGCACCATGCCTGAAAATCGATCGATTTAACGTCGCCCAACTGCACATAGACCCGCCCCTGGCCAACGCGCCGACTGCTCATACAGGGGAAGTCCGTTTCTCCGCTAACCTTCAGAGGAAACCCACAATTCATCAAGTGATACCATGTATTCCACTCGGACACGCGGCGAGTGTCCATCGCACTAATAAAGTCACAAACACCTTCGGCAACGGCAACGCAAATCTCCAACGATCCGGCACCATTCATTTCGGGAACTGCCAAATTCGGCAACTCGTCTGCAGCACGATCGTGACTTTGACGCAGTTCGACTTCCGACACCAAGCGATCTTGATTTTGATCAATCACCCGGAATGATTCTGGCAGTAGTTCGTCTGCCACTTCGGTTTTCGAGAGTTGACCATCCGCATCACGATCCAATCGTCTCACTAGACGTTGGGCCGCGGACGCTGGATTAACGATCATGGCCGAATGCGGGAAACCCGTGACACCTCCCTGCTGTTTTGCCCACCGCATAACGGGTACGGTCCAGGTCGGCCACCCCTGTTGCTTGGTACCTTGGGATCCAGGAAAGGTTTGATCCTTGAGATTCAATAAGCAGACATGTCCGAGAGCGGCTGATCCAAATCCGCTAATTTCCAAATCATATTTGAGAAGGGTCAGTGGTTCACTGACTGCATCCGCTATCGGCGAGAAGAACCGACGCTGGTAGTCAAAGCAGGGCCCCCAAGTGAGAACACAGCCAACGTTCAATCCCTCTCCTTTGACTTGACGAAACATGTCTGCAGGCGTGACACCTTCGGTTGGCTGATTGTAGTGAGAACAACCGGCTCCATGGATGTGATGGTCGCCACTCGCGTAACCATAATCCAGCGGTTTAATCCAACGCTTCAGATCAAGCTTAAGCAACGAAGGTTGCGAAGGCGACACGGTAAACCGTTTCCGCCGCGTAATGTATTCCGGACCCCGCGAATACTCGACTTCGTAGTTGCCAGGCGACAAAGGAATCACTTCACCATCGGCACGATATATTTGAGGTTGGAAGAAAAAATCAGGAGCTAACCGCTTGGCCTGTGGCGGTACCACATGATCAAGATGATCTCGAATTGTTAAACGCGCCATCGTAGGCTGCCCATCATGATCATGAATGGACAATTTGACAGGCAACGCTGGTTGGACATCGAACAAAACGGGCACTTCGCCGCGAAATCCCAAATCTTGGCTGCCGGCTCCGACGTCAAAGCCGATCGTTGCCTCGCGCTTGCCCGACTCGTTGCTGTAAATCAGCGCAATCGCGTATTCGACAACAAGCCCGCTCAGATTTTGTGTCATGGGTGGTGATTGAAACATTTCGACTAGCAAAAATCGATTTTGATCACCCGCTCTATTTTCATTCCGATTTAATTCTGTCTGCGCTTGTCGTTCAAGAATTCCCAAAGCAGCGCCAGAATAAACAGCACCCGATTGAGGGCTTAAGATTCGCAACTGCCGTGTGACGGTGCTTTCATTGATGATTTTGACAAGCACCGGAGTGAAGCCGATTTGCGTCAGGCTGGCCGCTGCCGGGCCCCGCTGCACTTTGACACGCACTTCCGGGTTCAACGATACGACAAACAACACCTGCGGATCGAGCAAGTCTTGTAATCGTTGGGCGTCGCGTGTTTGGATTGCAGCGTCAATTTGTTGCGTCAGACGAGCAGGCAACGGCTCTCCAAGCAAGCGAAGACTCTTCATGAGCCGTGAAATATTAGCGCCTAATGGCTGCCCTTCCACATCCGCCAGTTGGGCTACTTCCACCTCCGCACGAACAAGATTTGCTGAATTGAGCGGATTCCCTACAGCGATCCCGCAGCATAAAATGGCTAAGATGGGGCGCATGTCGTCACGGCTCGCTGACAGAATCATTGAAATTCGAGTCGTCCGTCATCGTAACACACGGGCAGACGGATCTCGACAACGATGCCCGCACCGAACTGCTTTGCGGCCCCCAAGTGCTTCAAATAGTAACATTTACGTCACAATCAGGGAGGCTTTCGCTAGCTGAGCCGTGGCCGCTTGGGGGGGGCGTCAAGCGCCGATCGGGCTAAATCACTCGATTCCAACTTGTCGCCTGTCCGATGCTATAAGAGTATCCGTCGATGGATGGAAATGAAGAAGGCAGCAACTGCTCCGGAGACTATATGTCCACTGTAGACCGGCCCCATTCGCAACTTCGTGACGCAACGGCTCCCGTTCCTCTAGCTCGACCCAACATGGCAAATCCATCCGAAATAAAGATTTCCGAAGAAGAATGGGCCAACGGACTAACCCATGCCGTTGGCTTTCTAGGCAGTGCGATAGCAGGTGTTTACCTCATCCAAGCGGTCATCACTGGTGGCACAGCCTGGCAAGCTCTGAGTTGCTTCATCTATGTGACGACCCTGGTTGCAGTCTATGCAGCCTCAACTCTTTCTCACTGGGTCTCAGCGCCCGCCTGGCGAGATCTGTTTCGAACCTGGGACCAAGGTCTCATTTATCTTTTGATCGTAGGCACCTACACTCCCTTAGCCGTCGCTTACGTGCACGGCCCGTGGCAATGGGTGACGGTAGCCATGTGGACACTCGCGATTGGTGGGTTCCTCTCGAAGGTAGCCGTCAAACATCGGATCAATGGTATTTCGCTTTGGCTTTATCTCGCGTTAGGTTGGATGCCAATCATCGTCTTGCCCTGCATGTTGGTGTCTCCCTCATCGCTTTGGCTGGTGCTGGCCGGCGGTATTGCCTACAGCATCGGTTCCATTCTCTTGATGAATGATCATCGAGGTCCCTATCTGCACGTTGGCTGGCACTTATTCGTCATGCTCGGCAGCGCGATTCACTTCTGTGCAATCTGGCAATGCTCGATTCCCTCCGCATAGCGTGAAAATCGCTGCTATACTTCTTGCAACTCGTGTCACAAACGATCGTGACGCGATGCCGTTCATGTCCACCCTGATCAAAAGCCCCGATGGCAAGCAGAAAGCGATAATGAGCAACGACAACGAACGTTTTTCCGAATTAGCAGAATGGCTCCAGAGGCAAGGCCACTCGCTTCCTGAGATCGATAAGATCTTGAAAAAGGTTCAAGAATATGATCAGCGAGTCAATCTCGATTCGGTCATGGACTCGATTGACCGTGGCGATTTCAACATCTCCAAAATAATCCAGGAAGCACTCGCCGAAGCCGAGTAGCCAAAGCCGAGTAGCCAAAGCCGAGTGGCTCAAGCCGAGACGCAACGGGTTACGGATCCGCACTCAGTCGATTTGTGCGTCGATTTGTGCGCTGTCACTCGAAATATCGCTGGAGCTTGACTGCGAAGTAACAGCCAGTCACTCAATGACAACGTAGCGATCAACTGAACCAGCCTCGCCAATAAAAAAACAGCAGCATGACTCCGGCGATCAATCCCATGTTCGCGAGGGTTATTTGATACGCAAATGGTGCTGTCAAAACCGGCATCTGGTGAAAATTCATACCGTAGATGCCGGCGATGAGTGAGAGAGGCAAAAAGATAGCCGAGAACACGGTCAGTATCTTCATGCGACTGTTGGTTTTTTCTTGGAGCATCAACGTACGAAATTGCTGAACGTATTCCAATCGTCTTTCCAGTCGATTCATCATGCGCAACACATGATCGATACTCTTGATGAGATCCCGATAGCGTTCACGAACGCCCTTATTTTGCAACGCCGGAACGTCAGCTTGGCTGAGAAAACTCAGACAATACATCTGGTCGTCAAAGATCGACATGTAACGAAACAGTTGCCGTTTCAGTGGCAAGATTTCCGCTGCCTCAACACTTTTCATTGGATCATCGACATCTGCGACCAGTTCATCGATGCGCTCACGCAATTTGAGCGAACTTTCGACATTATCTTTCATGACGGCTTCGAGGATCACATAGAGCAACACGACGCGATCAGAGGAGATGAGGCTTATTTGTCGTCCCAGCACATCATCCAAGAGCGTCGCGTGTTGACCGCGAATGGTCACCACGCGGCGGGGATCATAGACAAAGGACATGTAGGTTTCAAAATCGTCTTCGGCCTCGGCTACAATTGGCAACTCAAAGAATATACAGTTCCGCACATGTAGAAATCGCGAGTAACTATGTTTGTGCAAACATTCATCGACGATGCGATCATCTATTTCCAGCGATGTCAGGAGTTTACGGACCTCGGAAGCCTTATCATCTTCAAGATCCAACCAATCAAAATCAGACGAATCGCATTCATCATCGAGTCCGCCTGGATTTTGAATCAGTGCACCATCATCACCGATACGAAAACAACGAAGCGACATAACGGCTACTTTTCCCAAAAAAGTCCACTGACAATAACAAACATCGACGATGATGCTGATGAGTCACGGCGCAAGGCATCGAACGGGGCCTTTATTTTACCACTTCCGATCTCTCGTACCACTGGCTTTCCCGTCGACTGTTGAGGCAGGGTGCGGCCCCAAAAAACATCGCCACGGCTCAGTCGACTGACAATGCGAAGTAGCCCTTCCATTGCATTTCCCGTGCAATCGCATTTTGCCTGCAATCAGGGTAAAGTGGTAAATCAAAGCGTGTCACACCAGTTTGTTCAAGTCGAGTAGACTTTTTCACGTGAAGGCGCATTGCTTTTCGATTCACCGCGTAACAAGGGCGCGCACGCCCTCTGGGTAGAGGTCCGATACCACTCGATCCAACGCGCGAGGGTGTGAAGCAACACAAGCAATCGCGAGGGATTATTGCGCCGTAACGGCCGCTTTGCCACCTGAAAGGCACGGCACCTTGCTCAAAAAACGAAACGTCGTCGTTGCAACCTTATCCAGGAGATTCATGGATGACAGACGGAACTGGCAAAAAAGCGCATCATCTGACAATTTACATCGTGATTGCAATTGTCAGCGCCATCGTGATCGCAATTTTTGCACCCCAATTCGCATCCAAACTGAAACTTGGTGGTGAAGTCTTTTTGCGACTACTTCAGATGGTTGTGGTACCACTTGTCATGGCGAGCGTGATGAGTGGGATCTTGGGTTTAGGAGATGTCAGAAAGCTGGGGCGTCCTGGCGGTGTGGCAATTCTTTACTATCTGACTACCACGGTTTTAGCCGTCTTAACAGGACTGGTGGTGGTCAATGTGATTAACCCTGGTACTGGAATCAAGCGAGAGCTTGTTGAGGACGCACGCCGCGACGGCGCGGAAGCCGTCGAGGCCGCGAAAAATGCAATGCGTCCGGATCGAAGGCAAGTCACCTGGTCGCGACAATTCGGCAAAGACCAACTGATACTCGATCAAAAATCCGCTACCGGCAATAGCAATGAACTGTCGATCCCAAGTGACGAACATCTCGTGGTCGCAGTCACGATCGAACAAGTTGGGACAGCAAGCGAGCCGGCCGAAGTCCAGGTCATGTGGCGTCCGAAAGGTGACAGTGCATTCAAACCGATCATGTGGCAAGAGGGCGAGCAGTCACAAGACCACTTCGTTGCCGGTAAGCAGGCCGACCTCTACCTTAAAGCGATTCCTATCCCGGATACGGCTCGGCATATCAAACTTGTCTATCAGGCTCAGCAAGGTGGTGCCTCGAGCACCATTAGTGCCGAACTAATGCACGGTCCGCCTAACTTGAGTGACATCTTCTCAAATCTCGTACTGATGTTGTTCACGAACAATCTCTTGGAATCGATGGTAGAAATCAACCTGCTACCATTAATCATCTTCAGCATCGTCTTTGCTAGCATGCTCACCACCATGGGCAAACGATCGGAAGGAATCGCCAACCTGGTCGTCAGCATCAATGATGCATTGATGAGTTTCATCCTGCTGCTAATGAAGCTGGCCCCCATCGGGATTTTCTGCCTGGTCGCAGCCAGATTTGGCAAAGCTCAACTCGAGGGTCAGTTCATCGCCCTCTTGCAGATCCAGTTCAAATATATGTTGACCGTACTCAGCGGACTTGCGATCCATGGACTGGTCACCTTACCAGCCATCCTGTACCTGGTAACGCGTCGCAACCCCTATCGTTTCATCGCGCAAATGTCGCAAGCCATCTTAACGGCATTTTCCACAGCCAGTTCGACCGCTACCCTACCGGTAACGATGGAGTGTGCGGAAACGCGAGCTGGTGTCTCACGAAAGTCAACCGAGTTTGTGCTTCCATTAGGTGCCACGATCAACATGGACGGCACAGCACTTTATGAAGCAGCTGCTGCTATTTTCATCGCGCAAGCTTTTGCGATCGTCAATCCCGATTACCAACTCACGCTGGTGCAGCAGGCCACGATTGCCATCACCGCTACTTTGGCAGCAATTGGTGCTGCGGGCATTCCTGAAGCGGGACTGGTAACGATGCTGATCGTCCTCAATGCGGTCAACTTGCCGCTCGAATTGATCGGACTAATCCTCCCGGTCGATTGGCTTCTCGATCGCTTCCGCACGGCCGTAAATGCTTTTGGCGACTCCGTCGGAGCGGCGGTTGTCGACCGGAGTTTCGACAAGGACAATACAGGGTGAAACACTTACCCTTTCGATAAATCGAGGACTACGATGAAAAGCTGGACTGCTTTCGCCTTGGCGATCACGTTGACGGCCTGCACCACAACCTTTGGCAGTACGTTTCTATACGTCTCACTGAAGGGCGAAGAAGCCATTACGATTTATCGATTCGATGAACCTTCAGGAAAACTAACTCAGACAGGTAAAATTGCAATTGCTGGCGAACCTGGCGCCATGACGACGAATCCGAATCGCAGCCGACTGTATACAGCGATCCGCTCCCGGGGCGAGTTGGCAAGTTTTGCCATCAACGCCAAGACGGGTCAGCTAACCCCCATCAACACAGTCACTGCCGCTGCCGATCCGGCGCATTTAACCACCGACCAGAGTGGCTCCTTTTTGTTATCCGCCTACTATGTGGCAGGCAAAGTAGCAGTCCATCCAATCCAATCAAACGGAGCGATCGCCGCCGAGGGTACCTGGTACGTCACGGATGACAAAGCTCATGCCGTCGCGATTGACGACCAGAATCGCTGGACTTTCGTGCCGCACACGGGCCCCAATGCGATCTTTCAATTCGAATTCGATCCCACCAGCGGACGACTGAAGCCCAATACTCCAAACAAATTGACCAGCGCTGCAAATACAGGTCCGCGGCATTTTTCCTTCCATCCGACTCAAGACTACGCTTACAGTGATAATGAGCAGGGTAGTAGCGTAACGGCCTTCCATTTCGATCGCATCACCGGGCAACTGAAACCCATCGAAACGCTCTCAACGATTCCTCAGACCTTCCATCAACCGAATACTTGTGCGCGGATGGAAGTGACGCCGAACGGCCGTTTTCTGTATGCGGCGAATCGAGGTCACGACAGCATCGCCGGATTTCGCATCGATGACAAAGACGGTTCGCTCACGCGCATCGGCATCATCCCAACAGAAAAAACACCACGCTCCTTGAATGTCGACCCAACAGGTAATTTCTTAGTCGCTGCTGGGCAAGATTCTGATCGATTAGCCGTCTACCGTATCGAAGCAACCGGTACCCTCACTCGAATTGACACCGTTTCTGTCGGCAAAACTCCATGGTGGGTCATGTTCGTGCGACCTTAAATTGTGATCGCACCTCATCGCAGTCACTGCCATATTGGAGGATGATGTCACTACAAATAGGGAGTGAACAGACGGGCGATGCCATCTCGGAGCTTTACCGGCAACGATCTTGCATTCACATCGGCCAGAGTCAGCCTTTTCGCCCGGGCGATCTTTCCATCAATCAGTTGCGTGATCTGTTCACACAATTCCGTACTGTAGGTCTCGACGTTAAATTCGAAATTAAGTCGCAGACTCCGAGCGTCCCAATTGGTCGATCCGAACAGCATGTACGCGTCGTCAACTAAGAGTACCTTGGAGTGGTCAAAGGGAAGGGGTGACAAATGGACGCGGCATCCACGATCAAGTACTTGCCAGAGGGTGGCCATACAGGCCCACTGAATCAGTCGTAAATTGTTGACTTGTGGCACGACAATATCCACTTGAACACCCCGTAAGGCCGCAATGCCCAGCGCATTCACAATACTTCTGTCCGGCAGAAAATAGGGTGTGACGACAATCAGCCGTCTCTGTGCCACACCAATCGCCCCCAAGATCGTCAACAACAGTTTTTCGAAATCTTCGTCGGGACCGTCCGGAACACCTCGAGCCCACATCTCGCCGACCAGCCGCGGTCGGGTTACCCAGGCTTCTCCATTCAGAATTTCTTGAGCGACGAAGGCCCAGTCACCCGCAAACACTTCTTGAAGTTGGGTGACCACGGGCCCCTCGAGTCGGAAGTGAATATCTTGTACGGGATATTTTGGATCCCAATCCAGCCGACAGGACTCGCGAATATTCATTCCTCCGGTAAAGCCAATTTCCCCGTCAACGATCATCAGCTTGCGATGATTTCTAAGATTGGCATATTGCACCGAGCGAGGCCCGCGCCTCGGAAGAAAAGTACGACAGGGAATTCCAAGCCGCTGAAACTCACCAACAATCGACGGTCTTGAATATCGCGCCCCGACATCATCGATCAAGACTCGGATTTCAACCTTTCGTTGTTGTGCCTGCTTAAGTGCTTGGACAAATTCAACACCAGCACGGTCAAAGTCAAAGATGTAACTTTGCAACGCAATCGACTGTTTTGCATTGTGGATCGCCTCCAACATGGCAGTATAAGCCTGTTCGCCATTGATCAGTGGCTGGATTCGATTGCCTGGCAAGAGCGGATTCCCAGTCAGGCTGGTAACGAGATCCACCATTTGAGCAAAGCAAGGATAACGTACCCTCGCCTGCTCGAATTGCTGCAACACTTGTTCGGGCACGTCAACGCGGATCTCCCGAAACGAAGCTGCCAGTTGTTGCTGAAGCGCACTCCCACGTCGACGAATACGGTTAATACCAAAACAGAAGTAGAGCATCGCACCAAAGAGCGGCGCTCCCAGCCAGAACAATCCAAGCCAACCGATGACAGATCGTATCTCTCGCTTATAGAGAATTGCGTGCGCCGACGCTCCAACCGCGACCACAAAACAAACGGGCCACAACCAGATCGGCATGTACCATAAGACGAGAAACACAGCCAAGACTTGCGATGATTAAAGGGCTTTACGGATACGGTGAAAACTTTCTTTGATTTCATCCGCGACCAGACCAAGAGAAGTCAACAAGCCATGGGCTGACTCACCCATCGCATCGGTTAAGGGCTGAAAATCATCAGACAGCTTGTCCAGCTTCTGCCGTACTTGTTCCCATTCTCCCTTGGCCTCCACCGAGGCCAGGTGAATTTGCAGCGCCAGTTCATCGCGCTGCTGTTTGAGACTACTGATTGACTCGGCCAGTACTTTCTTGTTTTCGGCCATCATTTCGACTCCTTTTCCCCTGGATTTCGCCGTTAGCTTCGCAGTCCACTGACCCGCGATGGTTTATCACGGCACCTCGTTATTTTAACGAATTCACCGTCAAACGACCATCGAACTTCGCAACTCAAGCAACCCATAAAAGCCGGTTGAGCCAGACCATCAATGACGGATGCCAGCGGGTGGCGTCTGCGTTTTGACTCTGATCAGGATCTGAACGTGTCCACCGAGCCCTAGCAGCAACTATCAAAATCGCCTAACCGGACCGAGTGGTAAGACAAAAACCCGTCGTTGTTCAGCTTGATTGATGGACTCGCTTGTTACTAATTCTTTTCTAAGTTCTGAGAACAGAGCTGGTTACAGACTTTGGCATCGGCGACAATCACGATCCGATCACCCAAGAGTCTAAAACGTCCTTACAGCCACCTCGCCTTTGCGACGTCATTTTCTTATCGGGAAAAGGCTGATTTCGAACGTGGTTCCAATCAGCCATAATAGAATTAGGACAGATTAGAATGATCAATCGGCAACCGCTTGCCAAGCAATCGATACGAGTCGGATCAATTAATGGGCGGTGGCATCGATTACAGCACCATTTAGATTTCAAAATGCGACCAACAATCGACGCAACCTTCAGATAGGGGTCGACAAACGTCGCGGGTACAACGAGAGCCACCTTAAGCCGGAGTAGATAAGGACATGTCAACAAGGGAAGCGAATACAACACCCCAACTTGCCGCTGATCACGTATCTGCAATTGACGAGTTGCGGGATGTGAATCAACAGCTACAGGAGGAACTAAGTCGTATTATCGTCGGTCAAAAGCAAGTCATCGAACAATTGGCGATTTGTCTTTTTTCCCGCGGACACGCCCTGCTGATGGGTGTACCCGGACTCGCCAAGACACTCCTCGTCAGCCGACTCGCCGAGACAATGGAACTGGAATTCAGCCGCATCCAGTTCACTCCCGATTTGATGCCGATGGATATCACCGGCACCGATATTTTACAAGAAGCACAAGGTGGAAAACGCGAATTCGAATTCGTGAAGGGGCCGCTGTTCGCCAACATCGTTCTCGCTGACGAAATCAACCGCGCGCCTTCAAAAACGCAAGCTGCCATGCTCGAGGCCATGCAAGAACAAAAAGTCACCGTGGTCGGTCGAACTTATCATCTATCCCCACCCTTTTTCGTCTTGGCAACTCAAAACCCAATTGAACAAGAAGGAACCTACCCACTGCCGGAAGCCCAACTTGATCGCTTCATGTTTTTGATCGAAGTCGACTATCCGGAGCGTCAGGAAGAAATCGAAATCGCCCGCACGACCACGGGCGCCGAATTGCCCGAACTGACCACTATTATTAAACGCGACAAGGTACTCGAATATCAAGAATTGATTCGACGAGTTCCGGTACCGGAACACATCTACGAATTTGCCGTTGACCTGGCCCGAAGCACCCGGCCCAAAAGCCCGGAATCGCCCGAGTGGATCAAGCCGCTGGTCGGCTGGGGTGCCGGCCCCAGGGCCGTGCAATATTTGATCCTGGGAGCCAAGGCCCGTGCCGCCTTAAGCGGCAGTTACATGGTTCGCATGGAAGACGTCGTCGAAGTTGCCGAACCAGTCCTCATGCATCGCGTCATTACAACCTTCGCCGCAGAATCAGAAGGCATTTCAAGTCGTGAAGTGGTGCGACGCCTGGTAGCCGACCTTCAAGACGATGCATAGTCCGACCGTCGTCCTGGAGCCTCCTCTCATCCAGCGGCAATAACCTGAACTGACAAAGAAGCAACCATGGCAGTGCAAATGCAACGTGATTTTCTTGAGCCTCATGTCCTGGGGCGACTCGGTGCGCTCCCCCTTCACGCGAGATTCCCAATGCTCGGAAATGTGGCGGGCCGCCATCGCAGTCCAATCCGAGGTTCCAGCATCGAATTCGCTGCCTATCGAAAATACGTTCCCGGTGACGACACACGGCGACTTGATTGGCGGGCCTTTGCTCGCAGCGATCGTTTCTATATCAAAGAATTTGAAGCCGACACGAATCTACGCCTGTGTCTTGTTGTCGACACGAGTGGATCGATGGCTTTTGGCAATGAGCAAACCAATAAACTCGATTATGCTCGACGAGTCGCCGGAACTCTCGCCTATCTGGCCTCACAACAGGGGGATGCCGTTGGGCTCTATTGTGCGGGCACACAATTCATTAAAGAAATCCCCCCCAAACGTAATGCAGCTCATCTCAAACACGTCCTCGATGAATTGGCTCTGGCCAAAGCAGATGGCGAAACAGGTTTGGCAGAGGCGTTGCACGAAGCGGCAGAACGAGTCCCGCAACGAGCCTTGATCGTAATCCTTTCAGACCTCTTCGTCCCCCCAGAAACCCTCAAGGACTGCTTTCAACATCTTCGCTTTCGAAAGCATGACGTGGCTGTCTTTCACTTACTCGAACAAAACGAACTCGATTTTGAGTTTGATCGACCAACACGCTTTCTCGACTTGGAGGGTGGCGCTCCAATTCTGGCCGATCCTAATTTGATCGCCAACCAATACCGTCGTGCCATGGCAAAATACATGGAAGATATTCGTCTCGTCATGCGAGATGCTGTTGTGGATTACAACCACGTCCGCATCGACGATCCATATGATGACGTGCTCGCCCGCTTCCTACTTTCGAGACTCCCCAAAGGAGCCAAATAACCTGTTTCGATTCCGATTAAAAATGCGCAGCTCACGCAGCCCGATCCACATACCAGTTATTCAGTAGTTCTGACCGAGCCCCCTACGCCCACTGCAGAGAGTGAACGAATCCAACCGTGACGTTTCTTCAGCCATTTCTGCTCATCGCGCTGCCGCTGATCAGTTTGCCGATCATTATCCATCTGATCAATCGGCAACGACACCGGACGATCCCCTGGGCAGCCATGATGTTTCTGCTCGATGCCAAACGGATGTCTCGCGGCATGGCAAGGTTACGTTACTGGCTCATCATGGCCATGCGGATGCTGGCGATTGCCGGTTTGATTTTCGCCGTCAGTCGTCCACTAGCCAGCGGCTGGCTCGGTTCGGCCATCGGCGGAGGCGCCGACACCACCATCGTAATTCTTGATCGGTCAGCTAGCAACGAACAACAAGAGCTGCAAACATCACAATCCAAACGCAGCTCGGCACTCGACAAACTGACCGATCTGTTTGAAACGGTCGGTTTCAAGGGCCAGCTCGTGTTGATCGAGAACACGGAAAACAAAGCAATTCCCATCGAGCTTGCCGCACGATTGAAACAGATGCCGGAAACTCAGGCCACCGCAACTTCATCCGACATTCCCGCCATGCTACAAACGGCATTGGACTATTGCGTCGCCAATCAAACGGGTCGCACCGACATTTGGATTTGTTCGGACCTGAGGTCCCACGACTGGATACCTGACGACGGCCGCTGGACAGCCTTACGAAACGAATTCGAACGACTTGATGGTGTCCGCTTTTATCTCCTTTCCTACCCAGAACCGGCCGATGACAACCTGTCAATTTCTGTCCACAATGCACGGATTCGAAAAGCGGCTGGCACTGCCGAGTTAACCGTCGATGTCAGCATCCGACGCGATGGCACCTCCAATTCAATCGAACAGATTCCCATCGAATTCATTATCAACGGCGCCCGCTCAGTATTGAACATCGACTTAACAGAAAACGAATTCTCACTTCGGGGACACACGATCGAACTGGATCCATCCACGACTTCTGGCTGGGGTCGTGTTGAGTTGCCCCCTGACTCGAATCCACAGGACAACGTATTCTGCTTTGTATTTGCTACCCCCCCCATCCAGCGTGCCGTCATTGTGGCGGACGACGAGCAGTCGGCCGCAGCGTTGCGCACCGCTCTCTCGGCGCCTATTGATCCGAGCATCACCGATGAGTCGATTGTCCTGACGCCAGATCACATCGACGAACTAGACTGGACGACAACCTCATTAATCGTTTGGCAGTCACCATTACCTGACGCACGCGTGGCCGAGCAACTGGAAGCGTTTGCAAAGTCGGGCCGACCCGTCATATTCTTCCCGCCCACCCGTTCAACTGCAGGAAGTGCCTTTGGTATGCAGTGGGGCAATTGGAAGGTGGGAACTGAGAATCAAGCGATACCCATTACCTCCTGGCGAAGTGACAGTGGATTGCTGCGACAAACTCAGAACGGACAGCCGTTACCTGTTGGAAACCTTAAAGTGTTTCGACATTTGGAGCTAACGGGCGAAGCCAATCACTTAGCTCAATTAGACGGCGGATCTCTGCTGCTGGGGCAAGCCACTCAAACGGATGGTCCGGTCTTTTTTTGCACCACTTTACCACGCGCCAGTCACTCAACACTGGCGCAAGACGGCGTCGTTTTTTATGTCATGTTGCAACGCGCCCTCTCGATCGGATCAGCAACGCAAAGTACCGCGCGACAGGTCACCGCCGGCAGTGAAGCTGCTCGACAAATCAACAATTGGAATCCACTTTACTCAACCCGCGAAGATATGATTTCGTCCCTGCGTTGGACGCAAACAGGAGTCATGCAGCAAGACGACGAACTCGTTGCACTCAATCGCCCGACTGCAGAAGATGCACTCACAATACTCGATCAACAACAAATTAATGATCTGTTCGGTGCACTCGAATTTCGTCAGATCCAAGAAGAGCTGAGCAACCGCAGTGCTTTGGCAAGTGAGATCTGGCGAGCCTTTTTGATCACCATGGCTTTGGCATTGATCCTGGAAGCCTTGTTGTGCATCCCCGAACACAGATCCTCGTCCAGTACCGATCGCTCGACTCGCCTAGCCCAAACCCGAACAACGCCAGAACCCGTCACCGATCGCTAACCCTCTTTCCACCGATTGGGAGTTTCAAGGAATGAAAACGTAGAAAATGATCCTGGCTTCACTCACATTCCAATGGTCAGTGACGAGCGTTGCTCTAGGAGTCACACTTGCCAGCATTACCGCTGCGCTTTGCCTATTCTCCTGGCGCCGCAGCGGCTATTCCCGCGGAACAGGATTACTCGAGTTTATTCGATTCTCAATTGTGGCCCTGGTCGCCATCACCTTGAATCAACCCGAATGGCTGGAATCTTTTCAACCCAACGAACAACCGACCCTGCTGGTTTTGTACGATGCTTCCAACAGCATGCAAACTCAAGATGCGTTGCCTACCGGATCGGTTGGCCAGCCACCGCAAACTCGAGCAGATGCTATCCGACCACTCCGCCAACCCGAATTATGGAAACCGTTAAGCGATCAATTGAATGTTGTGATCGAACCGTTTTCTTCCGCACTGGCGACACCGAACGATGCCACCGACCTTCATGCGGCTCTGACAGGAGCAATTAGCAAGCACCCAAATCTCCGCGGACTTGTCGTTCTCTCCGATGGTGACTGGAATCTGGGTGATCCGCCCGTCCAAGCTGCCAGTCAACTTCGCCTCAAGAAAATCCCCGCTTTTGTGATCGGTGCCGGCAGTGAATCTCGATTACCCGACATTGAGTTAACTCGGTTCGATCCGCCTACCTTTGCTGTCATCTCCAAACCACTGCGGATTCCGTTTGTGATTCGAAGTGCACTTCCGCAAGACTACGATGTGACCGTTTCGCTGAAAACCTCGCAGGGTGAAAACGTCACCAAACAAGTGCGTGTTCCCGCCATGGACCAACTGGAAGATGCGATCTTGTGGAAACCCAATCAGATCG
The DNA here is from genome assembly GCA_029243025.1 of Pirellulaceae bacterium. Classification (NCBI taxonomy): domain Bacteria; kingdom Pseudomonadati; phylum Planctomycetota; class Planctomycetia; order Pirellulales; family Pirellulaceae; species Pirellulaceae bacterium. Next base: position 976,520 of record JAQWSU010000045.1, read on the forward strand.
GCAATGTCGAGCTCACCTTATCCGTCCCGCAACATGAGAATGAATTGGTCATTGAAAACAATCAACGCACGGTGCCCATCGCAATCCGCAAAGAGACCCTGAAAGTGCTGCTCGTCGAATCAACACCTCGCTGGGAATATCGTTACTTACGCAACGCATTGGAACGTGATCCGGGTGTCGATGTCTCCTGTTTGCTGTTACATCCAGGCCTTAGCAAAGTCGGCGGTGGCAAGGGATATCTATCCGCGTTTCCAGGCACGTTGGAAGAGTTGTCCCAGTACGATGTTGTCTGCCTGGGTGATGTGGGTGTCGGAAACGGTGAATTGACCACCGAACAATGCCGAATGATCAAAGGTCTTGTGCAAAGTCAAGCCAGTGGTTTGATCCTGATTCCTGGCATTCGCGGAGCGCAGTTTTCACTGCTCGACACCGAACTGGCGGAACTTTACCCCGTAGCTCTCGATTACTCCCAACCCAAAGGTTGGGGCTCTCGTGTTCCCTCTCAATTCGAATTAACCGAATCGGGGCGCCGAAGTCTACTCACCAAGCTTGAGGATTCCGAAGATGAAAACGCACGAGTCTGGGCATCGCTGCCAGGATTTCAATGGCACGCACCCGCACTTCGGGCGAAAGCCGGTACCGAAGTACTCGCGGCCCACAAAACTGAATCGAATCGCTATGGTCGAATTCCGTTAATCGTCACTCGTACATATGGAACCGGCAAAGTTTTGTTCATGGGCACCGACGGAGCCTGGCGCTGGCGAGAAGGTGTCGAAGACAAGTACCACTACCGATTCTGGGGACAGGTTGCTCGTTGGATGGCCTACCAACGGAATATCGCTCGCGGCGAAAACATGCGACTCTTCTTTTCGCCGGATCGGCCAGAAGCCAACGAGGTTGTTACTCTCAACGCAAATGTCATGGGCGCGAACGGAGCCCCGTTGCAACAAGGAAAGGTGACGCTGCAAATCATCGGGCCCAACGGCCAAACCGAAACCGTTCGACTGACAGCCAATGATGACGAATGGGGGTTGTTTACTGGCGCTTTTACCCCAACCGAACCGGGCGACTATCAACTGCAGCTGAGCTGTCGTGAAAATAATTCGACGCTGAACGCCAGCTTAGCCGTTCAGGGTGTACAGCGAGAACAACTTGGACAACCCGCTCGCTTTGACGTGCTGGCTGAAATTGCCCAGGTCACCCAGGGTCGGTTAGTAGAGAGTGACGAAGTCGAAACACTTTTCGCCGAAATCGCCACGATCCCGCCACCAGAGGCCGAAATCCGGCGTCTGAGAATCTGGTGCCACCCGCTGTGGGGAGCTTTTCTCGTTTTGCTTTTGGGTATTTTTTGGACAGGGCGTAAAATGATCGGTGCTGTCTAAACGCATTGCCAGGTTTTTTTGCTTGCTACGTAGTGACGGTTCACCGACCGAGGACAAATCATGCAGATGCAAAACCCACATCACAATCTTGAAATCCCAACCGGGATGCGCGACAAGCTAGAAGATTTTCGGCGCCGCGTCTGGATCGTGAAATTGGCTGAGGGTGCTTTCGCAGCCGTGTTCGGCCTGCTGATTTCTTACCTCCTGGTGTTCAGCCTGGATCGCTTCTGGGACACCCCAACCTGGCTGCGATTTGCCATCTTGATGACGGGCACCACCGGCTTGGCCATTTGGTTTCCGATCAAATGGCACCGTTGGGTTTGGCAAACGCGGCGACTCGAACAAGTGGCACGGATTCTGCGACACCGTTACCCAAGGTTGGGTGATCAGATGTTGGGAATTGTTGAGTTGGCAAAGAGCGAAGTCGAACAAGAACGATCGGAGGCTCTCTGTCAAGCAGCCATGCAACAAGTCGATCAGGAAACCGCCAAGCGAGATTTTTCAGGCGCCGTACCAGACCCGCGCCACCGCCATTGGGCTGGGGCCGTTGCTGTTCCATTTGGAATCGTCTTGCTGGCGATGATTCTTGTCCCCTCAGCCGGCATCAATGCCTTGACGCGCTGGCTGATGCCATGGTCAGCGACCGAACGTTACACGTTCGCACAACTTGATCAATTGCCGGACCAACTCGTGGTTCCTTTGGCCGAGCCATTTTCATTGCAAGCCTCTCTTTCGGAGCATACCGCCTGGTCACCTCAAGCGGGATCGGCCCGTTACGGCCAGCAACCTGCGGTACGAGCTGAGTTGATCGAAGGCGAATACGATTTCCAGATCGCTCCGCAAAAACAGTCCGACGTTCTGACGATCGCGATTGGTGACGCGAAAAAACAGGTCAAAGTCGCACCCATGACGCGCCCGGAACTGACAAGTCTGACTGCGTGGGTCACCTTGCCCGACTATCTTCAGTATTCCAACCAGCTCGAAAAAGATGTACGCAGTGGGACGCTTTCCGTGGTCAAAGGTAGCAAGACGAATCTGTCGGGTACCGCCACGCGCGAACTTGAATCTGCCACGCTTAATGGCGCAGCGCAAACCGTCAGCGGCACGCAGTTAAACTCGTCACCAGTCACAATCGAAGCTTCGACTCAACACCAACTGACTTGGCGAGATAAGTTAGGCCTTCAAGCCAAGCAACCTTTCGACCTTTCCTTTGTCGCTCAGGATGATGAGCCACCGTCGGTCGCTTGTGGGGATCTTCCCAGACAAAAGGTAATGTTAGAACACGAAGTCCTCGCCTTCGAGATCGAGGCAGCGGATGACTTTGGCGTCAAATCAATAGGCTTAGAATGGTCGGGGATCGAAGATCCTCTCCGAAACCCACAACCCTCCAGCGGTGAAAAACTGTTGTCGGCTGGTCGCCCCGAATCACGCAGCATGCTGGCAAGCGGCACTTTTTCCGCCAAACGATTGGGTATTAAGCCTCAATCGTTGAGACTAAGACTCTATGCCACCGACTATTTACCAGATCGCGAGCGTTCCTATTCGCCTACTTACATCGTGCATGTGCTTACAGACCAAGAGCATGCGATTTGGATTACCAATCAACTGCGACAATGGTTTAGCCAAGCACAGGATGTTTACGAACGCGAGCAGCAACTCTTTGAAACCAATCAAGCGATTCGAAATCTATCGCCCGAAGAAATCGACCGGCCTGAAGTTCGACGGCAAATTGAAAGCCAGGCAGCAGCTGAAAAAAGCAATGCACGTCAACTGGGCGCACTCACTTCGTCGGGACAACAGCTGATCGCCGAAGCGATAAAGAACGACCAATTCAATATTCAAACGCTCGAAAACTGGGCCGGTATGCTGAACGCGTTAGAAGAAATCGCGGGTCAACGTATGCCTTCGGTTGCCGATCTACTTCAGCAAGCCGCTTCGGCACCTGGCAGCCCACAAGCAGGTCAACCTGGCTCCCCGACCGACCCCCAGCCGTCTGAATCGTCAAAGAGCGGCCCCCAGGTAGGTACAAATCGTGACAACCGTTCTCAAACAGGTGGAAAACCTCAAGCCAATCCCAATTCGCAACCCGTGCCCACGATCAGTGACGTCGAATCGGGTTCCAACGAGCTACACAAGGATAAAGAGAAATCTGAAAAAGCTCAACAAGCCAGCCAACCTCGTCTTACCCTGCCCGGCACCGTCGTCCAAGGCGGTGGCACGAAGCCTCAAAATGCGCCTCCCCCTCCAGCTCAGAAAAAGGTAGACGAAGCGGTCGTCCAACAGGAAAACCTGCTGGCTGAATTTTCCAAAGTTTCCGAGGAGCTTCAACAAATCCTCGCGAACCTTGAAAGCAGCACCTTTGTGAAACGGCTCAAAGCTGCCTCTCGACGCCAGCTTGAAGTGGCTGGTGACCTGAATCAATCGCTGACCAAAAGCTTTGGCTACAACCGACTTGACGTCGACCAAGAGGTTCGCGACGAGGCGGACGCGATCGGTGAGCGTGAAATCGCACAAAGTGAAAACATCTACGTCATCCAGGAAGACCTTGAAGCCTACTTTAATCGGGTCCAACAAGGCAAATACAAGACGGTAATCAATGAGATGCGAGATAGCCACGTGGTCAACGAGCTGGCCAACCTGGCGGACACTGTGCGCATCAATCTCAACGGCCAATCGATTGCTCAGGCCGAATTCTGGGCAGATACTTTAGACCGATGGGCGGAACAGCTCGTCGGCCCTGGCTGACCGAACGGCGGCTCGACACCGGGCAGCAAAGGTGGCAGTTTGCCACCGTCGATTGTGTTGGAATTGATGAAGATCCTGGAACAAGAAATCAGTCTCCGAGATGAGACACGTGCCGAAGAACAAACGCGTGACGCGTTGACTGCAGAAACTTACACAAATCGCGTCTTGCCTCTGGCACAAACCCAGGTGGAGTTAAGCACGCGTTTGTCACAAGTGCTGGCCAGCATCCAAGGTTTACCCGACGGCATCACGCTGTTTGCAAAAGAATTAGCGCTGCTCACGCGAGCCGAAGCAGTGATGAAAGAGGTGACCACCTTGCTCATTCAACCAGAAACTGGAGCACCCACCCTTGCTGCCGAAACCGAGGTGATTGAACTGCTGTTGCAATCCAAACGCGTCAATCCCAAAAGCGGTGGCGGCAGCGGTTCAAAACCGGGACGCGGCAGAAACGGAACCACCGAGCAGTCGGCACTGGCGTTACTCGGTACGGGAGCAGAAAAGAACGCGGCGGCGGTCGAACGCGATGTCAACCAAGCGACGGGTAGCACCGGAACTGAATTGCCAGCCGAGTTCCGCTCCGGCCTGGACGCCTATTTTGGTGCGTTAGAAGAAGGTCAGAGTGACTAATCCACTTTACGATCGCAAGAGGCTCCTCATGAACAATCAGCTGCGACTCTTTATTACTGTACTCCACAGGATCATCGCTGGTAGTCACGATAGCCGCGTGCGATTTCAAATCGTTGACGAACTGGCCATGCCAGTTCCACATCACGATCCGGCCAACTTAGCTTCAGTGAGCAAACAGCCGCGATCAAATCATCATCGCTCACTGCGAATAGGCATCAAGAAACGATCGCCCGCGGTGCTCCTGCCTCAATAACAAATAAACTGCGAATGCCTTAAGAGCACCCCCCCTCGTGACCAGCAAGAATCAAACACGATCGAAAGTCTCGCCCATGGCAACGAATTCTCCATTTGGACGTGAATGCGCCATCGCTTGCTTGCTGGTGATTGCAGTAAGTCCATTCAGCTTGTCGGTATCGCTGGCTCAAGTCCCGACGATTCGGTACGGTGATCGCACATCGCCCGAGGTCAAACTGATCTATGATCGAGGCCTCAATTATCTATCTGAGAAACAACAAACGGACGGTTCCTGGGCGGGCGGACAACGCGGCGGCGGGATCACCGGATTGTGCCTGATGGCATTCCTCGCCTCGGGCGAGGATCCGAACTTTGGTCAGTACTCGTTGAATGTTCGCAAGGCAATCCGCAATCTCCTGCGCAGCCAAAATTCTAACACCGGCTTTATCCCCAATAGCATGTACCACCATGGATTCGCCACATTAGCATTGTCGGAAGCGTATGGCGCGGTGGATGAAAGTCTTTTGTGGGACGACGTGCAAAACGCTGATGGTAAAACGATTGGCACTGCCTTGGAATTAGCCGTACGTTGTGCCGTAACTTCGCAAAAAAACAATCGCCAAGGTGGTTGGCGATATTCTCCTGCGTCGACAGATTCTGACACGTCCGTTTCCGGCGCAGTCCTCATGGGATTGCTTGCGGCACGGAACGCGGGCATCGAGGTTCCGGATGCGTCGATCGATCGAGCGCTACAATATTTTCGCAGCAGCACTTCGGATACTGGTATGGTCGCCTATTCCGGTGGGCTTGGCGGATTTGGTGAATCCATGAATCGATCGGCGATCGCGACTCTAGTCATGGCGGTGGGCAAACGCAAAACCTGGCCCCAATACAAAGCCACAACCGAACACATCGCGACGCGATTGAACCATCAAGAAACGGGGCATCCGTTCTACTTTCGCTACTACATGGCACAAGCCTTATTCCAAGCTGACTTTGAAGCATGGCAGGACTGGAAACGGGAAAATCTAATTGTTCTGCGGGAAACTCAAGCGAAAGACGGCAGCTTCCAGAGCGGTCATGGATTTGCCTATGGAACCGCCATGTCGTTGCTGTCACTGGCGTTGGAATACCGTTTCTTACCTATTTATGAACGTTGACCGGTCGAACGATCACCTCGACGGTTCGACGCTTCGAGTCGTCACGGCAATGAACAATTAGGACTCCGTTTATGAAACTTGCAACTGCGTGGCTTTGTAGCGCTGTGCTCATGAGCTCGTTAACCAGTCACTTGGGGGCCGACCCGATGCCCGCCAAATTGAATTGGAACAACGGAGATCAGCTCGCCGGAAAATTATTGGGCGCAGATCGAACTCACCTCGAATGGGAAGCTCCCGTCTTCACCCAACCATTCCAAATCGATCTCAATCAACTCCGCTCTGTTCAACTTCAAAGTGCTGATCAACTTCTTGACAGCGATGAATCGTTCCGCTTCTTCCTGCAATCCGGAGACGTCATCAACGGTGATCTGATCAAACTTTCCACAAAACAACTTATCATCCAATCTAAGCGTCATGGACAAATAAGTCTCGATCGAAAGCAGGTCCGAAGCTTCCGCAGGCTCAACGATCCCGCCATGATCTTCGAAGGCCCTGCAGGATTGAACGGATGGTCCACGATTAGCCGATCGCGAACCGTAGACGACTGGAAAGTAGAACCTCAAGGTGTGTTATCAACCGAGATTGTCGGGTCCGAACTTTATCGTGACCTTAGCCTACCTGAAATCGCCGAAATCGAAATCACACTCAGCTGGAAACAGAAACCTGGTTTCCTCATCACGTTTGTTGAACCGGGTGCTCGACGAGTCCCTCGTCAAACCGTCAAACTTGAAACCTGGGATGATGAACTAGTCATGCAAGCACTCGCAAGCACGGGTGATTTTGAACAGGTACAAACCTTAGGACAGGATGTCAAGCGCATCCAACTGCGATTGATTTGGGATCAATCATCCGGCGAGCTGACGGCTTTCTCACGCACGGGTGAATTACTTTCCAAGCTCAAGGCAGATCGTCAAGTCGGCAAAAAACTGACTTGCCTTTATATCAAGAATAAAGGCGCACATCTTCGACTCGAAGGTTTGCGCGTCCGCAGCTGGAATGGGACCGCCTTATCGGCTCTCGCCGAAGGACAAAGTCACATCCATCAATTAGATGGAATATTCATTTACGGCACCACTCAAGAGTTGCGGAACAACGAACTCGTCTTTGTTGGCGATCAGGACGAAACACTCATTCCGTTGGAATCGGTTTCCGCCGTGGACTTTGGTGAAAGCGACTCGGACCCGTCGAATCAACAACCGTTCCGTGTCAATTTCACGGATGGCACAGCGATCGGTGGTGAATTGCTGTCGATTGATCAGAATCGCATCACCGTTCAAACCCGCTATAGCGAAACACCTATAACTTCCAGTCGGAATGGCATGTACTCGCTCTCGTGGCGTCAGAACAAACAGGTCGAAGAGATTCCGACCGATATTCTGGAAAATCGTGGTGGCCGACTGCACGGCAAATTAGCCCCCGTCGGTGAGCGGGGTCTGCTGGGGTGGAAACCAACCGGAAGTAGAAATGCGAGCCCGCTAACATCGTCCCATCCGGCTCGCATCATTCGCCAAACAGCAAATTTGGAATCACCGTTGGAACAGGAAAATGACCAAATCTATTTCCGCAACGGCGATGTGATTCCGGGCCGCATCCTGTCAATGAATGAGCAACAGATCGAGTTAGATCCGGCGTTCGCTGCCCCAACGAGCATCTCGCGAAATTACGTTCGGGCAATCGATTTCGGCACGTCCGAGGACCACATCGGCTTACCATTTGACCAATCGGAGTGGGTCATCTCAAACAGCAGCAAAGGAGCGATCAATCGCACGGCTGACCAACTAGTGTTCCATCAATCCACCACCATCATCCACCCGGCCTTGCCAGCCGGAAACAGCGTATCATTCCATGCCACCTGGACAGAAAAAGAACCTGTTAGTTTAACCATCGGCTTACGAACTCAAATTGGAAAACGACCGCCCACACCCTACTGCAAGCTGTACTTCATTGGCGAGCAAGTGCACATCCAGGATCTGAAAAGAGGGCAAAGTTTCGTCTATCGACGTCGACTGCCCGATCGAAACGCTGAAATCGAAATGTCGCTCACTTCCAAGCGTTTCAAACTAGTCATTAATGGTGAGACCACGTTGAATGAAGCCGTTGGCAACGATCGTCCAGAAATACTCGGGCTTATGCTTGCCGTCAAACGAGAGCGGCCCAATGGTCGACCTACCAACAATCTCCTCACAATTTCGATGCTGAAAACGGGCAACGCGTTTCGACCTGCCGGTTCAATCGCCATCGACGACGATCGGAAACAACAGATTTTGACCATACCGAGAAATCGAAAAAATAATCCTCCTACTCACCTGCTTGCGGCGCGAAATGACGATCTTTTACGAGGTCGGCTGGTCAGCATGAATTCCGAACAGGTCAACTTTCGATCTCGCTTGTCGGATCTTTCATTTCCACGTGAACGCGTGGCAATCGTGCTTTGGTTAGATCCGCCCCAGAACCCAGATCAAAACACTGCTCAACCGGCCCCTTCCAACACAAAACTTGATCACCCCATGCAAGCCGTCCTGAACGGTGGAGTAACCTTCAGCTTTTCCGCCGATCGCATGTCGGAGGGACATATCCTTGGCACACACCCATTCCTGGGCCAATGTCGAATCCCGATGAAACAAGTTCGCGAAATCCGGATTGGTCAGCACACGGCTTCGGAGCCAGAAAGTCCCTTTGCCGACTGGGTACTGACCCATGCGCCGGAACCGCGATTCGCGACAACATCCAGTACACGAGACAATCCCGGACAAGGACAAATCTCCGGTGTAGACTCCCCGCTGGTCGGCACAAAGGCAAAAGACTTCCAGGCGAAGCTAATCGACGGCCAGACATTTCGACTCAGCAATCACTCTAAGAAAATCTTGATCCTCGATTTCTGGGCTACTTGGTGCGGACCTTGCCTTCGTGCGATGCCGGAAGTGATGGAGGCAGCTGCCCGATTCCCGAAAGACAAGGTTCTGTTGGTTGGAGTCAATCAACAGGAATCACCCAAGACCGTTCGGGATTTCCTTGCCGCGAAAAAATGGAATTTGTCCGTCGCCTTCGACCCGGAAGGAGCAATCGCCAAGCATTTTGAGGTGGAGGCAATTCCCCGAACAGTCATTATCGGCTCGGATGGTCAAATCAAACGCGTCTACGACGGTGCAAACAATAACCTGCAGCAAGAAATCACTCAGACCTTGATCGAACTTGGAGTTGAATCATCCGCCAAGGACAAGTTTTAAACTGCCAGATTTTAAACTGAGCCTTATCGACCACCCTGTTCCGAATAAGACAAAACATGGTTGGTTTTTGGACGCTGATTAGCGATCAAAAACTACCTACCTCTTCCGCACCATCTCGCGTGAACAGTGCTCGGAGCTTCTCCGGACTCAGACTTTCCGCAATCGCTCGCAAACTGCCATCGCAAAAAGAAGCCATCAATACACCTTGATGTAATCCCATCAAAGCTTTCACTGGATTACCATCGCCTGGAGTCCAGTCATCCGGTTTTGTCCAGACAACAGCTTGTTCATCGCCCGCTTCGACCATCATGATCGTGTTCGACGTGCCGTCTGTGATTTCCCGCATCCTCAGACCGCGTGGTGTTGTCTTACCATTTTGGTTACTAGCGGGCAGGACAATCACTCCGTGCGGATCACGAATGGTTACGTAATTTGTCTTGCCCGGATCCGCTTGACTGTTGGGGGCCCGATAAAACCTTGGCATTCTCGCAATCAACTTACGATTGCGTGGGCTGTCCCAAGGCTCGTCGAGTTGAAAATCGTTATAGAGATCAATTTCTTCGAGATACGGCAAGATGTGCACTCGCCAGCTTAATAATGGCTTACCGTTTTTATCCGTGTTATAAGCGGCCGGATAACTTTTGTGAACGGATTCGTAATTCATTATCGCAAGTCCCAATTGTCGCAGATTGTTTCCCGAGGTGGTGCGACGGGCAGACTCACGAGCAGCGGTCACTGTCGGCAGAGTCGCGGCGAAGACTAATGGTGCCGTCGCAGCCATGCTACTGCCAGGCAAACTGTGGAATGACTCGATGCGATATCTATTGTCTGAGTGACTCAGGGTCCACCAACTTGGCTTCACATTGCGTGTCAAAGCCGACATACTCGGCAAACGTGTGACATCGATGTCGATGCCTTCATTCGCAAGCATGCTGCTAACGCTTTGAATTCCCATTTGCACAGCCGGGTACAACTCGCGCATCGTATAGCTTGTGTCTTGGTAGGCGACGATGCAGGGAGCTTGACCGCCACGAAACAATTCCTTCACTCGCGGCAAGTCTGCCAACGAGGCGCGATCCTTGTCTCCTCGAAGATGCTCGCGCACGGCTTGCGGAAAGAGCCCAAAGACTAATTCACTTCCCGTTAGACACCAACTCGGCGCGAATGGAAACGCGGCGTAACGGATCGTTTTCACAGCATGCCCATCAACTTCGTTGTGAATCACCTTCAAATTTTTAGTTTTATTCAAACTTTCAACGATCTTTGCTTGGCTTGCTTCCAGAGCTGCCGCGTCAACGACAGAAATCGTGGCAATCCAACCTGTCAGCATGCCGCCGTCTTCTACCGAGGTGTGAACCGTCAAGACATCTCCCAAGCATTGCAACAATTCTTTTTTCAGGTCGATGGAAAGACTTCGAGCAAGAGCATCCAGCAGATTGTTAGATTCTTGTCGGCTCGCAAGATTAACGACAGCGAACAAGTCCAAGGCTGACTCAAGGCTCTTCTGAAGATTAGTCTTGATGGCTACGGCAACGATCGCGTTCGCTGGGATGGGGCGAAGCTCTTTGATCTTCAACGGCTGAGAAGGTACTGCGGGGAGTTTTGCTTGAGCCTTTTCGTCAAGCAAGAAATCGGTACGACAGATAAAACGTTCGGCATTAAGTCCACTGACCGAAACATACGACCTCAAATGCTGCAGTGGCGATTCGGCGAAAAAACCTGCCTGCGCAGAGTCCGGTAACACCGCCGCACCTATCTTGATCAACGCTTGCAGATCAGCGTATGTCAACGTCGCCCGACGCGGCAACGTATATTCCGCTTGCAAATCGCTCAGCCAAGTGGGTGCGGGGGTTTTTGCTCGATCCAAAATGCCGGCCATGGAGCCTTCCCCAACTCCCACCATTAAATAGTTACCATCAATCCCCCAAGTCAACTTTGTTGATGCAATTTCCGTCTGACGGAACGTATGCGTGTCGTTAATAGTCACATCGATCACCGTTCCGCGAAAGATGGCAGTCTCCAACTTTTTCAACACTTCCTCTGTCGTTTGCTTATTGTCATCCAGTCGTATGACCAAACCAGCTTCGACGTCAACGGGAGCCATCTCAAGATCGCTCACAAATAGCGAGAGGGGTTGAGTTACCAATAATTTCCCACCCAGGTGACCAGCTTCGACCACTACCAATCCCTGGCGATCACTACTTGCTGGAGCAGAATCCAAGAGTGCCTTACCAAAACCTGTGTTCAAATAGCTCGCAAAGGATCGCATTTCCGTTTCGGAAAGAAGTTTTTCGATCTGATTGTTACTCTTTGGGTCGGGCGGTACTGCGCCAGCCCAGTTCGTGTAATACACACAGGTCTCTGGAGCGATTCGAGACAGGAACGGATCCTCGACGCCAGGTGGCATCGAAATCGGAATTCCAAAACCAATGAAACCAAACAACATCCCAACAACATAAATCAGCTGATTCATAACGATTGACACGTCAAAATCCCTTCTTCGCTTACCCAACCACATCTGATGGAAATTCAAAACAAGTCTTCGCTAAATTCTATCGCCTGATTTAAATTCGTGCCACGGACGTTATGAAAGCCCCGCCGACCATCGCATTCCTGTACTTCCAAGCCTGAGAACCTAAATCCATTCACGCTACCGATGGAGATCTTATTTGCAATCAACCGAACTGACAGGCACGTCGTTTAATCCTGCGACTGGCTTGGATCGACAGGGTGCATCAACGGTAGCACGGGCTGCGGAAATCACAGTCACGGTTGTTTTCGTTGACCGTTGTTGAGGGCGGAAAGGCTTAAAAATCAATGGTTTTTTCAGGTTTCGACGCATGTCGAAATCATGATTGGCAATCCGCGCACCAATAGGTGGAACGTCCAAGGTCACCTTGCCTGCGCATTTGGATACGTGTCCCACATCGCAAACAGGATTCGTTCAGTCGGCCGTAGACCCACAGCCGTTGTCCATCCTGACCAAAGCGAGTTCGACGCGGATAGCCTCTGCGATTTTTCTTCATTAGCTGCTGAGCTTTTAGTAGAACAGTTCGCCATTGTTCATCTGTCAGGGTTCGACCCGTCGCAAAAGGATTGATCTGAGTCAAAAAGAGAACTTCTGACTTGTAGATATTTCCAATCCCGCAGATGATCGTCTGATTCATTACAGATTCGCCAATCGGCCGCAAGTCATGCACACGACAGCGTGTGATCGCGTCGCTGACACAAAACTGTTCGCTGAGCAGATCGGGTCCCAAGCGAGAGAGATAGGCATGCCGCCTCAGCCCACTAGCTGTCAATAGTTCCATCTGTTTCGGACTGAAACAAACGCAAACCTTGCCACTCACTTTTAGAACCACGGAAGCCTGCCGAGGTGCTTTTTGCCAAGGTTGGTCGGGTGCGTAAATGTGCCACGCTCCGGTCATCCCCATATGCGAGTGCAGCACATGACCACTATCAAAATGCAGCAATAGATGCTTTCCTCTTGCTTCGGTGGCAGTAATCTGTCGGCCCACGACCGGCGCGAAATCGACTGCGGCTTGTCTCGACTCGGCGGCCTGTAATTCCTGACCATTCAGGACGGCTCGCAAGCGGGTAGCCGTGCGAAAAATCGTGTCACCTTCGGGCATCCCATAACCTTTCGGCGCTGGACTGTCGCTTTGCCTCAGCCGTTACCGTCGAGTCACGCAACATCAGCCCGCGACTGGTGTTAAAAAACCCAGCTTGTTTCAGCGACTCAAACAACTCGGATTCGTGCGCCGGTACGCCATCCACTCGCGAAAGGATCACGGGTTGGTTAGTCGCGGCTTCAGCCAACATGGCCGTAAGCGCTTCAATTGCGTGCGATCGTTCGACAGGATCCGTGGGTAGGAAGCTGATCAGGGACTGTCCCGTTCGTCCTCGGTAAGCAATCAATCCTCCATTCTTCAGAATCACATGAGCGCCGGCGATCCGTTGCGGTCGCGCGTTCACTTCCTCTTTCTTGGGCCAGGGAATTGCCGCACCATAGGGATTGGCCGGATCGGTAGCCGCCAGTATCAACGAGGTTTCATCGGCGTCCTCGGAACGGTTACAATCCCGCAACTGATCATCCGCACCGGGTGCTGCAAATTGAGCCGCACCCAACCCGGCCACAAAATAACCGCGTCGAATCTTGCCAGCCTCCTCCATTGCCTTGAGCACGGGATACAGTGAGGAAAAGCCGCCTCGGACGCCATCGCTCAGAATCATTTCTCGCGTCAGCACACCGTAGCGATCGATCAATTGGGTCGCGTAACTCACTTGTTGTTCAGTCGGATTTGGCAACTCGTTCGCTGACGGCATCAGCAGTGCCCAGCGACCTTCTGCTCCTCGTTGTTTCGCCTGTCGCCGTGAGCGAAATGATCTTTGGCCCGTACGTTGTCGATTTTTCCGGCGAGACCCCGGCTTATTTTTTCGCAGGGAGCGTAGCGGTCCAATCGTGTCATTCGTGACGAGGCCGGCCCAGACCAACTGCCAGAGACTAGCCAGTAGATCGTTGCGAAATCCTCCCAGCGATCGAGCGATGTCATCGAAGAACAAAGCGCCTCGATCGCCCAACAGCTGGTAAATTGCCTGAGCGATTCCGTCTTCTGGCAGGATCGTGGCGGGCGCTAACATTGCCAAATGATCCGCCAAATAAAATGCGACCCGACCATCATCGCTGCCGAGGCTATCGAATCCTCGCCAGACAATTTCACCCGCGGCACATAGCTCGTCCAAGTCCGATGCTTGATAGCCTTTCAAACGTTGAGGCAGTATGTCCGACTCCCAGACCGATGCGGGCAGTGCCACTCCTTGTAGTTGTTCAATGACATCCAAGAGTCCATCCAAGCCTACCTTTGGATGATGAATCGATTGCCAGCGTGGCAGAAACTTTGCTAGTGCATTTTGTTCGACCGGCGCGATCTGTTTCCGCAGCTTTGCCAGTGATCGACCTTTCAAACGTTTTAGCACTTGAGGATCACACCATTCTCGCCCCCGTCCTCCCGGCAAAAACTCACCCTCCAACACTCGCCCTCGCTCGGCCAACTCCGTCAACGCAGTCTGAACGGGAGCTACCCCGAGTCCAAGCCGTCGAGCAACGTCCTCAGCTTGAAAGGGCACGTGAGTACGAGCGTAGCGTGAGACCAGATCGTGGAGTGGAGATTGGGTTGTTTCCAGAAAGGCATCCGGTAAACCCAGCGGCAAGGCGACTCCCAAAGCATCACGAAGTCGACCAGCATCCTCAGCAGCCGCATAACGGGTCTCTCCGGCGACTCGGACTTCGATCACGCGCCGCTGGTCGACCAAGGTGGCCAGCCAGCTGCGCAGTTGCTCCATCGATACCGGCTCATCGACTCGTGCAAATAATTCCGTTTCCGACAAATCACCCAATTGCCGCAATTGATCGCACAACGAATCTGGATGCGAGATCGGGTAGCGGCCATCGAGCCGCAGCAGTTCCAGGTTCAGCTCATCCACTGCATCCGCATCCAACAACTCGCGCAGCTCAGCGTCGCCTAACAACTCACACAGCTGCGAGTGATCGAGGGCCAGTGTTTGGGCCCGCCGTTCGGCCAAAGGCGTATCACCTTCATACATGAAGTGGGCTGTGTAATTAAACAGCAGCGAAGAGGCGAAGGGCGAGGCAAGTTGCGTCTCGACGGTTTTGACTCGAATGGTACGACTTTTGACATCGCGCAACAGTTGCTTCAGACCTCGAATGTCGAACACATCGCGCAAGCATTCTCGATAGGTCTCCAGCAGTATTGGGAAATTGGGATAACGTGATGCAACCTGCAACAGATCGGCAGAACGGCGACGTTGCAACCAGAGAGGGGTCCGTCGACCCGGCTGACGCCGTGGTAGTAACAAAGCACGCGCGGCGTTTTCGCGAAAACGGGCCGCGAACAATGCGGTCGCACCAAGTTCACGAGTCACGAGCTCCTCAATCTCATCGGGGTCCGGAAACAACAAAGCTTGATCGGGCAAGTCTGTCGATTCAGGCAATCGAAATACGATACCGTCATCCGACCACATCATGTCCACTTCGGTATCGGTTTCCGCGCGTAGGCGCGCTGCCACGGCAGTTGCCCATGGAATATGGACTCGGGAACCGTAGGGGGTCAACAGAGCAACGCGCCAATCGCCCACCTCATCCAAAAACGTCTCAACAACAATGGTCTTATCACTGGGCGCTTCACCAGTCGCTTCTGCTTGATCACGTAGATACTGCAGTAGGTTTTGCGAAGCTTTTTCATCAAGACCATGTTTTTGCGTCAGCCGCTCATCGGCCCGTTCGGGCGATGTGCTGAGTAATTCCCGCGTCAACTTACCAATGGCTTGCCCGAACTCCAGTGGACGACCAGGCCCATCCCCGCGCCAAAAAGGCATCTTTCCAGGCTCCCCAGGCGCAGGCGTGACCAGCACACGATCATGCGTGATGTCCACAACGCGCCACGACGATGCTCCCAAAAGAAAAATATCACCTGGACGCGTTTCGAAAACCATCTCCTCATCCAGCTCGCCCACTCGACTACTGCGACCATCATCGCCCGCCAGAAACACCCCGTACAAACCACGATCTGGAATCGTCCCGGCATTGACGATTGCTAGACGTTGCGTCCCCTTGCGCGGGGAAATCATCCCGCTCAATCGATCCCAAATCACGCGTGGCCTGAGCTCGGAAAATTCGTCAGACGGGTAACGACCGGATAGCAAGTCCAACACGTTCTCAAACGCGGACCGTGGCAAATCGTGAAAGGGTGCCGCTTGCGTCACCAACGAGAACAGTTCGTCCACGGTAACGGGTTCCAATGAGACCATCGCAACCAGCTGCTGAGCCAACACATCCAAGGGATTGCGGGGATAAAAGGTTTCCTCCACCTCGCCCGCCGCCATCCGTTCCGCTGCGGCACTGCAGGCCAGCAGGTCACCTCGGTACTTCGGAAACACCACGCCATTTGAACGGGCTCCCACTTGGTGCCCCGCTCGTCCCACTCGCTGAATCCCTGACGCAATCGACGGCGGAGCTTCGATCTGCACGACCAAATCGACAGCTCCCATATCGATGCCGAGCTCAAGCGACGAAGTCGCCACGATCGCGGGTAACTGACCACGTTTCAATTGATCTTCGATTTCAAGTCGAGTTTGCTTGGCGATGGAGCCATGATGGGCTCGAGCAATCTCTGCTTCGGCCAATTCGTTAATCGAATTGGCGAGCCGTTCTGCCAACCGACGGCTGTTGACGAAAATCATCGTTGATCGATGCTCTCGGATTAACTGCACCAAACGCGGGTGGATTGCCGGCCAAATCGATGGGATCGATGGGCCAGAAGCGGCCGGCGACACTTCGACACTCCCACCTAAATCGCTCATATCCTCAACTGGCACTTCAATCGATAACTCGATCTGTTTCCTGCGGCCAGCCTCGACAATCTCAACCGGGCGCGGCACAAGCGTCGCAGGCTCACTCGCTGACCAATCAGCGCCGCCGAGCAAGCGAGCAATCTCGTTCAACGGACGCTGCGTCGCCGATAACCCAATCCTTTGCAACGGCTGCTGCTGACCCGCCGAAGCCCGTAGGTGTTCCAAACGTTCTAAGGATAAAAACAGATGGGAACCTCGCTTCGTCGACACCAAAGAATGAATCTCATCGATGATCAATGTATGCACATTGGTCAGGATTGAACGTGCTTTCGATGTCAGCATCAAATAAAGCGATTCAGGAGTTGTGATCAAGATGTCCGGCGGGTCGCGATTTAAACGTACTCGATCGGCTGCCGGTGTATCGCCCGACCGGACACCGATGGTGGGCGTCCGATATTCCACTCCTTCCCGCTCCGCGACCGCTTTCACACCTGCAATCGGTGACCGAAGATTTCGCTCGACGTCGACCCCCAAAGCTTTCAGCGGGGAAATGTAGAGCACACGAACCTGCTTCTCTGTCGGGGCTTCATCCGGAAACATGATGCGATTGATCGCCACCAAGAAAGCCGCCAAGGTTTTGCCAGAACCTGTCGGAGCTAAGAGGAGCGTGTTGGCACCACCAGCGATCACTGGCCACGATTGGATCTGAGCCGCAGTTGGCGCGGCAAACGCCTCCCCAAACCATTCTCGAACGACCGGTGCGAAGGGATCGAGCGCTGCTCGCGTCTGAAAGGATTGAGAAGCAGTACTCATCGCGCTCTATTCAATTCTGCTGATTTTAATCGTGGCAACTCGCAAAACCTCGTAGCCGGAGGCTCCTCGCCATCCTAGTGGCCACCCACCTATTTTGCGATCCAGAACGAGAGTTTGGATCGAATCAGTCGCCCACAAGCTGAGAAAAAGTTCAGCAGCAGCCGCGTAGCTACTACCCGTAGGGAGGCCAAAATCACGGCAAAGGTGAGCCGGTAGTTGCTCCTGACAGCCACTTAAGCTATCAAGAAGCCGTTCTCCGTCATCGACGGCGTCAAAGCTCTCCAACCATACGTGAAACGCCCAAATTAGCTGCTCAGAACGGTCGATATCGTCAAGAAAAATCACTGCTACAAAACTCTTTTTCGATCCCAAGGTGAAAAACAACGAGCTTTCTACGACCTTCGTCAGATTCGGTGAAGGGGGCTCGAATTGTAGTTGACACTTGTTCAGCATATCAATAGATTTTGGATCGGCCCGAGGAATTGACCGTAAGACATGGAGGGAAATGAAATGCTTGTATTGGCCAGGAAGGAAAATCAGTCGATCATCATCGGCGACGCGATCAAAATCACGATCGTGGGTCGTAGCGGATCTTCAATCCGAGTTGGGGTGGAAGCCCCTCGTGAACTGAAAGTGATTCGAGAGGAATTGGAAATTGGGTTGGAAGAGACATCGCTTCCGACGGAGATTTCGCTTGCCTCACCAACCAAAGAGTTGAACTGAAGCGAGGTCAACCGGGCAGAATGCCTGAGGTGCTCTCTCCTTCTGCGTCGGCAAAGCCGATCACGCAAGGTCGCCGTGCGACACCACGCTAAAGAACGCAAATCGTCGCTGATCGGACGAATGCCGAGCTGCAGGAGCGAAGGCCTACTGCTAACCCTCTCCGCGGCGAGATCACCCGAGGGTGTTTCGAGTTCGAAACACCGCTAAAGGCGAATCTCTCTAGCCGCGGCTCTTGCGAGTGAGCCAATTGTCCTATTGGCGAGCCACGCTCAATCAGATGTGGAGTCCGCCGAACGTGGCTCGCATTCCTCACCTCCGCCCCCGAGGTTAACCGGCGAAAGTTAGGGGGCTTAACCAGAAATCTGTACCCCCCTCGTCTCCTCCGGTGATGGAATTCTCTCCGAAAGGAGACTTGGCAAAATGAGCGGAGACTTGGCAAAACGAGTTCCGCGAGTCATATTGCAACCCGCCAAACCGAATTCACCCTTGAGCCACGGGAGTCTCAAATGCCAACAAACAATCCAGTTGTATTGATCACAGGTGGGGGTACCGGTGTAGGTCGCGCGACGGCAGTTCAACTCGCGGAAAAAGGGTTTGATGTGGTCATCAATTATTCTCGTTCTGCGAGCGATGCCGAAGAAACGCGAACCACCGTTGAACAGCTGGGGCGTCGGGCAATCACTTTGCAGTGCAACGTCTCCAAGGATGCTGAGGTCCGTGCCATGTTGAAGAAATGCGAGCAAGAATTCGGCAGACTGGACGGATTGGTCAACAATGCGGGCACCACCCATTTCGTTGACTTGGTCGACTTGGAGGGGATGACCGAATCGATGTGGGACGACATTCTGGGAGTCAATTTGAAAGGCGCATTCTTCGTCAGCCGAGCTGCCGTACCGTTAATGCGACAGACCGGAGGCTCCATTGTCAACGTGGCCTCGATCGCTGGTATCACCGGCGCTGGAAGCTCGCTGGCCTACGCAGCATCGAAAGGTGGAATGATTACGCTCTCCAAGTCTTTGGCGCAAGCACTTGCACCTTCGATCCGTGTGAACTCGGTCTGTCCGGGTGTCATCATTTCTCGCTGGCTTGCGGACCATCAGCCGATGATTGATCGTGCCGTAGCCGCGACACCGATGGAACGGGCCTCGTCAACAGACGATGTGGCAGATGCGATCACCTTTCTCATCAGCGGCGGAGAAATGATCACGGGTCAATCAATCGTTGTCGATGGAGGCTACACACTCTAGGCTCGGGGCCAAATTACCGATCGCGGAGAACTGTGTTTTCGGGCCAATCGTGTTTTCGGGCCAATCGACAGGTCCCAAGTACCACTTTGCTGCCAAAGGCGATTGAGATGGCTCGCTATCTGTTCTTGATTTACGGCGTCATCAGCTATGGGATCGGCCTGACTGGAATACTTTTTTTTGGGTTCTTTCTCAACGACCAGACGCCGTTTTGGGTGTCAGTCGATGAGAGCTCATCGGCTCAATTCACTCCAAACTTCCTAATCAACACAGGCCTGCTGTTGCTGTTTGGGCTGCAGCATTCGGTGATGGCTCGCCATGGATTCAAACGGCACTGGACGCGTCTTGTTTCTCCCGTAATCGAACGCAGCACTTACGTGTTGTTATCGGGATTCGTGTTGATGCTAATCTGCGTCTACTGGCGACCTTTGCCTGGCACGGTTTGGATTACAGACAAGACATTCATTCGTAGTGCCCTCACCACGCTACAGGCAGCGGGCTGGATTCTGGCCGCATTCTCATCCTGCTTGATCAACCCACTCGAGTTATTGGGTCTTCAACAAGTCTATAACTTTTTCACAAACCAACCGGAACCTACCCACAACTTCACCGACCGTTATCTTTACAAATGGGTCCGCCATCCGATCCAATTGGGAATCCTCTTAGGTCTTTGGTCGGCACCAACGATGACGATATCTCGATTGATGCTCTCAGCTGGAATGACGGTCTACATTTTCATCGGGCTACATTTTGAGGAACGCGATTTAGTGAACCGGTTTGGGCTCGAATACCTGGCATATCGCAGCAAAGTTCGTCAATTGATACCTGTTCCCAAACGGAAGCCCCGCCCTACATCGAAGATCGACTGATTGTGGGCGCATCACGATTGCGAATTCCATCTTGAACCGAATGCCTGACTAACGGGGTGACAAGGTCAGCTCGACAGGTCGATGATTACTTGTTCGTCGATCATCAGGAAAATCACCCTTACGCACCAAAACACGTGATCCGGCAAGCCAATTCTGCGCGCCGCCGGCAAGAAAAGCGCAATCCGACAATGTGTCTGGCTGGTCGTCATGGCCATCTTGATTGCGATCTAGCCAAT
The DNA here is from genome assembly GCA_029243025.1 of Pirellulaceae bacterium. Classification (NCBI taxonomy): domain Bacteria; kingdom Pseudomonadati; phylum Planctomycetota; class Planctomycetia; order Pirellulales; family Pirellulaceae; species Pirellulaceae bacterium. Next base: position 997,151 of record JAQWSU010000045.1, read on the forward strand.
GAGAATCTGCGATTCCACTCGGTCGAATGTAATGCCAACGGTAATCCAACATAAACTCGTTGAACGGCGTATTCCCCCGCAGCGTTTTCGTATTGAAATCAAAGTTGTAATCCCCGATACCGATGACAGCCAGCTTCTGCTCTTCGCACCAAAGGCGTAAAGCCTTCGCCTGCTCACGTTGAAACCGAACATCATCACGTTCCAAATGGTTCAAGACGACGAGCAAGTCAACCTCAGAGGGCCGATCGCGCAAACGCAACAGCAACGGTTTCCGATAGGCTATCTGCTGATCTTCAGCACGAAGGTCGTCAAAGATATTCAGCTCCCTCGAACTCACCAGAGCCAGTCGATCGGTATCATATAACATCATCAATCGTTCCGGGCCGCCAGCCATTGACAACTTAGCAGCGAACGATTCTCCAAGTGACTTTGCGTATCGCTCTGCTTCTCCAGGATCCACTTCGGTCAATCCATACAAATGATAGGTACCGATCGTTTTGAGTTGTTGGGCAATTGTGGACGGATCGGATCCACCTGAATCGAGATTCCAACTCACAATTCGCAATTCGTCATCTGCGGCAACAACATTCCCTAACAACCCAAGAACCAGCAGAGCGGTCCCCCATAAACCTGATTTCCGAATCATCATGATTCTGCCTTTTCAATTCACGCCGATCGTTGTCGCAAGAGAACACCAGACTACCCCGTCCACCAGCTTGATACGGTTTTGCACTCCTGTCCAGGGTTTTCAGGTCAAATAGGCGACGCCTAGAGAGCACGTGCTCTCCTTGGATGATCAGTTCTCACCATGGCAACAGTAAAAACAAGCATTCTCTGCTGTTACAACTCGATACGAAAAGTACCTTTTAAAACCACGATTGCCTGAGTTAATATGAAGGCCCACAGAAATCTCGATCTCCAGCCTTTTCGAGCATCATCGATTTCATGAAAAAATACACACGCGGATTCACGCTTGTTGAACTGCTCGTCGTAATTGTGGTAATTGCAATTTTAATCGCGTTGCTTCTTCCGGCAGTCAATGCAGCACGTGAAGCCGCGCGTAAATCGACCTGCCGTAGCAACCTGCGACAAATCGGTATTGCGCTCAACAGCTACTATTCCGCACGCCAAAGATTCCCACCCTTCATCATTAACCGGAGCGGCAATCCTCAACGAATTGTTGACGGGAAAAAAGAGGTCAACTGGTTGGTGTTACTCTTGCCGTACATTGAGGAAGACGCCATTTATCAAAGGTGGGATCGTTCATTACCGGCGAGTGAAAATCCGGGACGCTCGGCTGAGATCGCCGTCTATAAGTGTCCGAGCGACCCCAATAGCACCGGCAACCATTGCAACTATGGCGGCGGCGGCTGGGCGCGGGGCAATTACGGCATGAACGTCTCACCTTGCAGTTTCAACTCCAACTCAAAGAAAGAAGGAGCGAAGAGTAATCTCGGCGGCATCGGAGCGGCCAATTACACCGTGCGCATGCGTCAGATTCGGGACGGCACGTCGAAGACGGTTGCAGTCGATGAATTACGAGTTGGCTTGAGCCCAAGCGACATTCGCGGTTGCTGGGCCATGCCGGGACTCGCCTCGGGAACATCCGCGCTCTTCGGCGACGCAAATCGGCCCAACGCCTGCGGTGGCAACTCTGACGACATGGAAAACTGTGAGGCAACGGGAATGGCCGGCAACAACAGTAAATGCATGGGATGCTACGACAGTGATAGCTCTTCCCAGATGGCCGCCCGCAGTTCCCATCACACGGGAGTCCATGTGATGATGGTCGACAGTTCCGTCCGTTACGTCAGCAACGACGTGGACAGCAAAGACGGGCGTTGGACGGAAGGATGTGGTTCCCACCCGCGTGGAATCTGGCAGTCCCTTCACACTCGCGCAGGACGCGAGCACGTGAAGGAATTCTAGCCGCGAAGCAAAATTAAGCGGAGATCGCGATCGTTATAGAGATCGAGCTATGACTCTTCGGTCAACTCCAACCATCGCTCTTCCGCCGCGTTCAATTGATCAGATATTTCCGTAAAGCTCACGTGCAATTTGAGTGCTTCATCAGCGTCAGTTGTCTCCATCAACTTTTGGTTAAGCGATTTCTTCTCTTCATCGAGCTGCGCGATTTTCTTTTCGAGATTTTTGATTTCCTTGCGTCGTTTCCGTTGCTCTTTATTTGCTTCTTGACCGGCTGACGACTTACCTTTTGGAACTCTTTCTGATGGAGAACTCAGTTTTTTCCCCGCCGCCATCTCTCGTTCACCTGCATCGATTGCCTGGTTGATCGAGTAGACATAAGCATCGTAATCACCTAAATAATTTCGTGCACATCCGTCGCGAACCTCAACGATATTCGTGGCAACACGTTTCATGAAATGGCGATCGTGGCTGGTAAACAAAACGGTTCCTTGATAGTCAAGCAACGCGTTAGCCAGCGCATCAACCGTTTCTACATCTAAATGATTGCCCGGTTCATCAAGGACCAAAATGTTGTAATCACCCAACAGTAATCCAGCCATGCACAACCTGGCTCGCTCACCTCCCGAAAGCACGGAGATCTTCTTTTTCACGTGAGAGTCGCGAAACAACAATGCACCGGCGAGGGCAAGAATATTCTGAGTCGTGGTCCCCGCATTCGCTTCGTACTCAAGATACTCAAGCACCGTCAAATGCTCGGGCAACGATGAATAAACGTGTTGAGCGTAGGTACCGATTTCGCTCGCATGCCCCCACTTTACTTTGCCACCCAGCAATTCCAACGAGCCCACCAGGGTGCGCAATAGGGTGGTCTTTCCTTGACCATTGTCTCCCACAATCGCGGCACGTTGCCCGTGTTCGATTTCCAGATTGATACCTTTGGCAACTTCATGATCTGAATAACCAATTGCCAGATCAGTACAACGCAGCACAGGACCTTTCCGAGGCGTTACTACGGGGGCTCGAATGTGGGCGGTCGCTTCATCCATCGCAATCTCGGTTGTCTGGAGCCGATCGAGTTGCTTTTGTTTGGATCGGGCTTGGCTTGCCGTATTCGCTCCTGCACGATTCTTGTCGATAAATCGCTGTAGCTGTTTCTGCTTGGCGATCACCGATTCGTTCACACGTTGGTCGTGCTCACGCCGCTCGCTCTGGAATTCCAGAAAGGAATCTATCTTGCCGGGGTACAACGTCAGTTGGCCCCGCGTCAAATCCAATGTCTGTTCACAGGTCTGCTTCAAGAAAGCTCGGTCATGAGACACGACGAGCACGCCAGCGCGGAAAGTTCGCAAGAAATGCTCCAACAACAATTGAGTCCGCAAATCCAAGAAGTTTGTCGGTTCATCCAGCAACAAAAGATTGGGTTCATGAAGCAACAAAGCGGCCAGCTTGACTCGAGTCTGCCATCCTCCCGACAGTTCAGACACCGGCCCGTTTAGATAGGCACCTTTGAGTTCGAACTTTCCTGCCACCTCGCCGCACTTCCATTCCGGTTGCGAGCTATCCCGTATCAGGAACTCGAGCGCCGATTCATTGGGCTGAAACGGATCATGTTGTCGCAAATAACCGACACGTAGATTCGGATGCTTGATCACCTCACCCGTATCCAGATCCTCCTCCCCCAAAATCACTCGCAACAAAGTCGACTTGCCAGCACCGTTGCGACCGACAAAACCGAGCTTCGCATCCTCGACAATGGATGCCTCGGCTCCGTCCAGCAGCACCTGTTCGCCGTAGCTCTTATGTGCGTCTCGAATTTGGATCAGAACAGCCACGATTTTTCACGCAAGGGAATAAAAAAGGGGAGGTAACACAGCGAGATGATCACAAAATTAAAATTGAAGCCCCCCAATCCGTCAATGACAGAGTCACAACTTTCAAACATCGGAGTCGTTTGACTTGAAATCTCCACGACTGCGAGTGGATTCGATTTGAGGACAACAGATTGAAACCATTGAGGGCATTTCCCCAAAGCCATTCACTGGGTCATCAACTTGAACGCTGCAAATCGAGTGACGTACCGTGTGAAGGGATCGAATCACGCGTTCCCAAACGGAATTGCCGCGCGAATCGGATTCAATGATACCGTTTCCGGCAAGGTGCTTCGCTCTCGCATCATTTCCCGGCAACAGATGGTGGTCCGGATGCACCGCCCCCGAACACGCACGGTGAGCCGCCTTCGGCTCGATGCGGCAGGGGACAAGCAAGTGGACCCAACGCGTCTCAGATCTGCTCCACAAGGATTCAGTATCTTTTGCAGAAACGGCAAGGGCAACATCGAAGTTGAACTCACCTTTGCTCTCAGAAGCCGCTGTTTTCCGATTTCGCCCCCGGAATCGGTTATTACCAGGCAAAAGATTTTCGGAAAACGAATTGTTGCCTGATTGAGTTCCCCTGATCGGCCAGTCCTGCCTCCCCATGCCATCGAGCGACGGCAGTCGTCAGTCTCCTGAGTAGTAACCCATTCCTCGGCGCTCCCCGCAACCCCACCCACCGCAGTAAAGGCGAGGGATTGCACAAACCTTGCGGTCACGAAATATACAATTCGTTACTCGATAGCGTTGTCGTTAGTGACGAAAGTTGGTTATTGTGGTGGATAGTCTAATAGGAAACCAACGGTGCATTTCCCCTGTTAATGAGAATAGACGCCGTCCAGACGGTGGTGGGTCCACCGATGTCTTGTCCCGATGCGCCTCTCAAACTCCGCCGAGTCAAAATTGGTGAGCGAAAAAACATCAACAACTAGATTTGTTGGTTACCTCACTCGGATTGCCATACCGGTTGTGATCCTTGCCGTGGGTGTTGCATCGTTCGCGATGCTCGCTGTCGAATTGGAGGAGGAAAAAAGTCCACCGGTCCCACTTCAAGTCATTCAAACTCGCGTCAAAGAGCTGCAGGTTCTCGACTACGATGTCGTGGTTAGAACACACGGCACCGTTCAAGCCCATAACGAGGTGAGACTCAGTGCCGAGGTTTCCGGCCAGATCGTTCGCGTTGCCTCAAATTTTGAGGTTGGTTCCTATTTTTCCCAAGGGGACGTTCTCGTCGAAATCGATCCGCGAGATTACAAAACCATAGAGAAGGTCGCCAAGGCACAGCAATTGGGAGCGAAGGCCGCCGTCCAACTTGCGATTCAAGATCAAGAACGCAAGCTAAAACTCTCAGAACGAATCGCGGTCTCGGACGCCGAAGTAAATCAAGCAACGGCGATCCGATTGCAAGCGGAAGCCCAACTCGACGCTGCCATTGCTCGTGTCGAGCAGGCCAAGCGAGACCTGGAGCGGACAAAGATTCGAGCCCCGTTCGATGGTCGAGTTCGCCGCAAGACGGTCGGCCTGGGACAGACAATCGACCAGGGCGCACCACTTGGTGAAGTCTTTGCCATCGATTATGCAGAAGTCCGACTGCCCATCGCTGCCCGCGAATTACGATTCCTCAACCTTCCAGAGATGGCGATCGATCCACCAATCGACGTCTTATTACATGACGGCATCACGGAAGATACAACATTGTCATGGCAGGCGAAAATCGTTCGCACTGAAGGAACACTTGACGAAAACTCTTTGGAGCTCTTTGCAATCGCACGCGTCAAAGATCCTTTTGGACACCGAAGCCGACAACCCAGCCTAAGAATTGGACAACCTGTGACGGCCACCATTAAGGGTAAAGTACTAAATGACGTGATTGCAATACCGCGAGCGGCCGTGCGACAACTGGATCAAATCTTCATCGTAAACAAGGTCGACCTGACTTTGATGTGCGTCACCATCAATCCACTTTGGTCCGATGAAAAACACATTATCGTACGCCACGCTTTGCTCCAGAATGGTGACCTACTCTCAACTACTCGTTTGGTTTACGCACCCGATGGAACTCAAGTTGAAATCATTCCCGATTCGGGTATCGCGACCGCCACGACGCAGGCTGAGCCCGAGTCCGTAACGAACTAGCTCATATTTTGACGCGGTGAATGAGACCCATCAATGATTCGCTGGTTCGCTAACAACGGAATCGCCGCAAACTTCCTGATGATCGGTCTCCTCGCGGCCGGAACCTACACGGCTTTTTACCGTCTGCCTCTCGAGGTAACTCCCGCCCTAAGTTGGGATACGGTAATAATCGAAATGCCGTATCGTGGTGCGACCGCAAAAGATGTCGAGCGTGCGATCCTGATTCCGATCGAGGAATCATTGGAAGGCGTCAAGGGCATCAAGCATTTGCACGCCGATGGTTCACGCGGCATGGCCCGATTCTATCTGAATGCCGAAACTGGCACCGATTTACGAACTTTAATGGAGGACGTACGAGGTCGTATCGATACGATTACAACCTTTCCCAACGAAACCGAACGGCCTCGCGTCTTCATCCCCGAATCCGGAAACTACTTCGAAGTACTTAGCATCGCAGTGACGGGTGATCTGAGCGCACACGACTTGAGCAGCGTCGCGCGACGCGTGCAAGAAGACCTACTGGAACTGCCAGGGATCAGTCGAGCTAAGATCGAAGGAGGGCGGCGTTACGAAATCTCGGTCGAAGCGGACACGAATAAATTGCTCGCCTACAATTTGAGTTTTCAGGAGCTTGCAGATGCCATTCGTAAATTCTCGATCGATCTGCCTGCCGGTGCAATCGACAGTGAGAGTGGCACTTTTGTGCTGAGAACAAGAGGCCAAGCTTATTCCGAACAAGAATTTGCGAAGATTCCGATCCGATCCGCCAATGGCTCCGAGGTGCAACTAGGCGAGGTTGCCGATATCAACGATGGCTTTGAGGAAGGCGATAAAAGAGTTGAGTTCAATGGTAAATCCGCCCTATTTGTGGAGGTCATGCGCACCGGAAATGAGAGTGCAATTGATATCTCCAATAAGGTTTGCGAATACGTCGCCAGCTCACGTGAACGATTTCCCGCAGGCATTGATCTTTTTGTTTGGGACGACGATTCCGTCTCCATCCGAGGTCGTTTAGGCACACTGATCGTTTCCATGGTTCAGGGTGGTCTCTTAGTACTCCTCGTGCTGGGATTGTTCTTGCGTCCGACACTTGCCTTCTGGATCGTGATTGGAATTCCGGTCGGCTTTGCAGGTGGCGCACTGATGCAACCATGGTTTGGCGTGACCGCCAACGTGATGAGCTTGTTTGCTTATATCATTGTGGTTGGCATTGTCGTCGACGATGCCATTGTGACTGGCGAAAATATCTACTCGAAAATCCGAGAAGGTTTACCTCCGCTGGAAGCAGCCGTCCAGGGAACTCACGAAGTCGCAACTCCCGTTACCTTCGGCGCGTTGACCACGATGATTGCATTTATTCCTTTGCTATTTTTTGAAGGCACGTGGGGCGATTTTGCTAAACAGATTCCACCGATCGTCGCACCGGTACTCTTTTTTTCTTTGATCGAATCTAAACTCATTCTGCCTTCCCATTTAAAACACCTTAAGCTAAAAGCGGATACCAATGCATTCTCCCGCTTCCAATCAAGGGTTGCCGATGGACTTGAGATTTTCATTAAGAAATTTTATCAGCCGTCATTAGTCGGGGCAATCAAACATCGCCCCATCGTACTTGCAAGCTTCCTTGCCATGGCATTGATCATGGCGGGCTACTGTGTCGGCGGCCGTATGGGTTTCGTCTCTTTCCCGTCGGTAGATGCACAACGCATCACCGCCATACTTGACCTACCCGATGACACTCCTCGGGATACCACCGACAAGTACATGGATCACATCTACGACGCATTGCTGCAAGTCAGGCAGGAATTCGTTGATCCGGGCAGCGGTGAATCCCTGATTCGTCATGTAACACGTGTCACCGGAGGTTACAGTGCTGGTCGAAGATTCGACAAGTCGCGAGGTTCGGTCTCGATTGAGGTCGTACCGCCTGATGAGCGCAGCGAACCGGGACCGCGCAATAGCGAAATCGCCAATCGCTGGACAGAAATTGTCGGGTCGATCCCAGAGGCAACCACCTTCCGCGTTTTCGCAGAAACGACTTTAAAAAAGCGTCGTGAATACGACGACGAGCATCTTAACATTGAACTGCGAGGCCCGGCGTCTCCCCAAAAAGCCGAAGTCGCTCAACAAATCAAGAATCTACTCGAAAGCTTTGAAGGCATCAGCTCGGCCTGGGCTCGCGTGAACTATGGTCAAGACGAATTGGAATTGAGCCTAAAGCCCCGAGCGGCAGAATTGGGGCTCACCCAGTCGTTGCTGGCCCAACAAATCCGACAAGCGTTTTACGGCGAGGAGGCCCAACGTCTACAACGTGGCATCGACGATATTCGCGTCATGGTGCGATTGCCGAAAAAAGCACGAGATTCACTGCATACTTTAGATCAACTCAAGATCCGCACTCCTCGAGGTGCAGAAGTGCCACTAGCAACCGTGGCAGACATCAAATTCACCAAAGCACCCTCATTTGTCGAACGAAATGACGGAGCTGAAGTGCTGCGATGTGGCGCACAACCGGAGCACGAAAACGTCGACATCATGGGAATCGCCCGAGAGATCAAGCCACAACTGGATGCGATGTGCCAAGAAGCTAATTTGTCCTATCAGTTTTTGGGCTACGTCGCAGAAGCAGAAGAGGCTAAACAACGCACGATCCTCGGTAGCATCATCTTATTTTTGGTTTTGTATGCAATCCTCGCCATTCCGTTGAAGTCAATCATTCAACCATGCTTTGTCATGCTGGCGGTGCCGTTTGCGATTATCGGCGCGTTACTCGGACACATTATCATGGACATCACGCCCTCTTACCTCTCCATTTTCGGGATGCTCGCGTTGGCTGGCATTGCCGTCAACGACACGTTGGTGATGATCGACTACATCAATCGCCAACGCAGCAATGGTCGAAATCTACTCGACGCAACTCTTGAGGCCGGCAGCAAACGTTTCCGGCCGATCATGTTGACATCCGTCACGACTTTCGGGGGACTTTTTCCATTAATGATGGAACGATCACTGCAAGCTCAATTCTTGATTCCCATGGCGGTTTCACTGGGATTTGGAGTCATCTTTGCCACGGGCGTTACACTTTATTTGGTTCCGTGCTCGCTCTTGCTTGCCCAAGACCTTCGCAAAGGAGTTTCCAGATTTCGAACTTGGTACGTGCGTCCGTTTCGGGCAGATCGCTTCGGCCAAATAGAAGCCCCCGCTGAGAGCAAACCGTCTGCTTGAGCAGCAATACCTTAGAACTGCTTTGACCTTCTGGCAGGCATGGAATAAAAAAAGCAACGTTCGAGCCAATCAATGGCCACCCTGACTGTTCCTCCTTTTTGGCTAACAAGGGCAAACTAATATGGCTTATATCTCGCAAATCCCCGTCGAAAAAGCGACGGGAATCTTAAAAAAAATCTACCAGGTCGCCACGGCGCGACAAGGGTCGGTCGCTTCGATCATTCAGGTGATGAGTCTGGATGAAAATTCCGCGAAAGCTTCGATGCAGCTTTACACCACCCTGATGAAATCCTCCAATGAACTTGAACCCGCGTGTCGCGAAATGCTGGCAACTGTGGTCAGCAATGCCAACGGCTGCTACTACTGAACACTCTCGCACGGAAACGACTTCGGTCAGGAGTCAGGGCGTGAGGATCTTGCTAAGCAACTGATGATCGACTACCGGCAGGCCGATCTGAGTCAGCAAGAGCGGGCGTTGTGCGATTTTGCCATCAAGTTAACCCTGTCCTGCAATCAGGTGGATGAGTCGGACATCGCGAGCCTTCGCGCTTTCGCACTGAGTGAAAAACAGATTACGATCGCAACGCAAATCATCAGCTACTTCAATTACATCAACCGTATCGCAGATGGATTGGGTGTTGACAACGAAACTTGGATGGATGAACGACCTCAGACCGAGTGGGAGCAGCAAAGAGGCAGGGATTATTTGACGTCTCTGCGGGACGGATAGCCGGTCCCCAGAGAGCTCAGCATCTGCTGCGACAAACAAGTTCTGCTCAGTTCCCCGATTTTTCTGCGGATCCTGCCTCCCTGGCTCATTGCAGTCCTGAGATTTCGCTGTATGTTCGACGGTTTGCCTGAGCCGGATCTCCCGCCATCCGGCCAGTTACAAGACCGATCACCTGACATTTTTTACTCACGGGAGCTAACCGTCGATGAAGGCACTCTTGTTGTCCGAATACAAACAACTCAATGTGACCGATCTGGAGACTCCAACAGTCGGAGGAAAAGATGTCCTGATTGAAGTGCGTGCCTGTGGCATCTGTGGTAGCGACATCCACGGCTATGACGGCAGTTCGGGACGTCGAATTCCGCCACTCGTGATGGGACACGAAGCGGCAGGCATCGTGACAGAAGTCGGTAACGAAGTGACCGACTTCAAACCGGGCGATGCTGTCACTTTTGACTCAACCGTTTCCTGTGGGGAATGCTATTTTTGCCGCCGCGGTGATATCAACTTGTGCGACAACCGGATGGTGCTAGGGGTTTCCTGTGGCGAATATCGCCGCCATGGAGCGTTTGCCGAGTATGTTTCCGTACCGCAACACATCTGCTATCGCTTACCAGAGGGACTTCCCTTTGAACATGCGGCAATGATCGAAGCGGTCTCTGTCGCCGTCCATGCCGCCAATCGCACCCCGGTGACTCTTGGTGATACGGCCGTTGTCGTGGGGAGTGGGATGATTGGGCTGTTGGTGATTCAAGCCATTCGCCTCGCCGGCTGCACCCAAGTCATTGCGGTAGACCTCGACCCGAATCGTCTGGAAAAAGCGAAGCTGCTGGGAGCCGACATCTGCTTGAAAGCGGACGAAGTGAATGTTGCGGAAGAAGTCTACCGCGCAACCGGAAACCGGGGAGCCGATGTCGTACTGGAAGTTGTCGGCGCCACAGCGACAATCAACACAGCAATTGCAAGCGCGCGCAAGGGTGGATCAATCACCTTGGTGGGTAATCTCAGCCCCAATGTGGAAATGCCCTTGCAGTCAATCGTGACCCGCGAGTTGTCGATTTATGGAACATGTGCTTCTCGGGGCGAATACCCAGCCTGCATCGATCTGTTGGCAAGTGGGGCAATTCGAGTTGCCGACATGATCACCGCAACAGCTTCGCTGGAAGAAGGTCCCGACTGGTTCTCCCGGCTCTACGCCGGAGAGGCAGGTGCCATGAAAGTCATTCTCGATCCAACACGTTAAGGCAAAATCCGTTATGAAACCACTCGCAGGAAAAAACGCCATCGTTACCGGCGCCAGTCAGGGCATCGGAGCCGCCACAGCGATTGCATTAGCGGAAGCCGGTGCTAATGTGGCCATCAATTTCAACGGGTCAGAAGAAAAAGCCTGTGAAGTAGCCGATCGCTGTCGCAAACATGGCGTAAAAGCTCGACTCGCTCAAGCCAATGTGGGTGTTCAAGCCGAAGTCGAAAGGATTGTATCCGAAACGGTTGCAGACTTCGGCGGGCTGGACATTGCTGTTTCTAACGCAGCCTACAGTGATCGAGAACTGTTTTATCAAGCCAACATGGCAGGCTTCGAAAAAACAATCCAGGTCACGATGTGGGGCGCTTTTTACTTACTGCGCGCTGCCACGGAACACATGATCGATTCGAAAACAGAAGGAGCGATGGTCGTGGTCAGCTCACCTCACAGTTGGCGACCAATCCCCGGTTCAATGGCTTACAACATGGCCAAAGCAGCCATCGACCAAATGGCACGCACCGCAGCCACCGAACTGACAGCTCACCGCATTCGTGTCAACATCTTACATCCTGGTTGGATCGACACCCCCGGAGAAAGAAAATTCTTCAGTGAAGAAAAACTGCAGAAGCTCGGAGCCGGTTTACCTTGGGGACGACTGGGGCGTCCGGAAGAAATCGCAAGAGGAATCGTCTTTATGTGCGATCCTGCCAGTGCCTACATGACGGGCAGTTCGATGATGATCGACGGCGGCATTGAGCTTCCCATTCAAGAAATGCACCGACTCGACACACCGGATCCTCTGATCGAATAAACCAATTAGAGACAATCATCCCCCCACTCAATCCCACCTTACCGCCCACGGAGAGCCAGCTATGAAAACCCTTTGTTGCCTATTCCTCGCATTGATCACTTCAACGGTGTCAGCGCAGGTGGCCGACTTCGATTCCATCAAGCTCTACACTCTTAAGAACGACAACGGCATGATTGTTACCGTGACCAATTACGGCGCAATCATCACATCAATCAAGGTACCCGATCGTGACGGAAAGATGGCCGATGTGGCTCTGGGATACAACCGCGTCGAAGACTACATCAACGCCGTTGACAAACCCTATTTTGGCGCGATCGTTGGCCGATATGGCAATCGGATTGCCAAAGGAGAATTCACACTTGATGGCCAAACCTATTCACTGGCGACCAACAACGGTGAAAACCATTTGCACGGCGGAATCATTGGCTTTGACAAAGTGGTCTGGGCAGTCGTCAACGAACGCAGCACGAACTCGATCCAACTTGCTTATCAAGCCAAAGACATGGAAGAAGGATACCCCGGCAATCTCGAGATGACGGTCAAATACACGCTCACCGATGACAACTCAATCATTGTTGATTATCTCGCTACAACCGATAAAGCTACGCCCGTCAACCTCACACAACACACCTACTTCAATTTAAAAGGAGAGGGTGAGGGCAATATTCTTGGTCACGAGTTGATGCTAAATGCGAAGCAATACACGCCGGTTGACGCCGGCATGATTCCCACCGGCGAAACTTCCTCGGTCAAAGGAACGCCTTTCGATTTCACAACGGCAAAACCAATTGGACGAGATATTAATCAAGATCACGAGCAACTCAAGTTGGGCGGTGGATTTGACCACAACTGGATTCTCGACAAAGGCAACAAGCAAAAGGAACTCACACTTGCCGCTCGGGTTCATGAACCGACTAGCGGTCGCACACTCGAGGTCCACACCACGGAACCTGGAATACAGTTCTACTGCGGCAACTTTCTCGACGGTCGACTCAAAGGAAAGTCGGGGAAAGCCTATCTCAATCGCGGTGGCTTCTGCCTGGAAACACAACATTATCCCGACAGCCCAAATCAACCGAACTTTCCTTCAACGATCCTGCAGCCGGGCGAAAAATATGAAAGTCAAACCATTTTCAAATTCGGTACTCGATAGCAGTGAAACGAGCAATCCTCGATTCCCAATGCACTCGATTCCCGCCCGAGTGCCTTGCATAGCGGTAGCAATGAGTAACGGACCAATTCAAAACGTGTACACACATTGCAATTCCGTCAGTTTTCCACGGGCCTAATCCGGCATGACATGATTTTTCCAGACTAAAATAGAGCCGGGTTCCACGTGGTTCACCGAGCACCCGGTCAAAATCATGCAGCCAACGATCCGTCATTCCACGATTACTAAGGGCAGAATCATGAGCCGTGTAATTTTTGTGTTCGCCATTGTGACTCTCGCAAACTGTTGCCAAGCGGACGATCGGCCCAACGTCTTATTGATTTCGGTCGACGACTTGAACAATTGGACTGGTTGCTTACAAGGGCACCCTCAAGCGAAGACGCCACACATCGATCGATTAGCCGACCGTGGAACACTATTTGAAAATGCTCATTGCCAATCGCCAGTTTGCAATCCATCTCGCGCAAGCATGATGACAGGCCGTTACCCTCATACGTCGGGCGTTTACTTTTTGAGCCCGGATCTAAAACAGGCCCCACAGCTAAAGAACTTGGACACCCTACCCGAAATGTTTGCAAAACACGGGTACACCACGCTCGCAGTTGGCAAACTTTTCCACGGCGGTGACCAACGTTTCTTTCAAACCTACGGGGGCACAAACGGCGGCTTTGGTCCACGTCCCGAAACGAAAATATCTCAGCCCCACGGACACCCGCTCTGGGACTGGGGAGCCTATCCCGATAGCGACGAAGAGATGCCAGACGTCAAGGCGGCTCACTGGGCAGTCGAACAACTGAGTCAAAAATTTGAAAAACCTTTTTTTATGGGCGTCGGATTTTATCGACCGCATGTTCCCATGTACGCGCCTCAAAAATGGTTTGACCAGCACCCACGAAGTTCGATCGAATTGCCATTGGTCAACGAACAAGACCGCACTGACTTAAGTCAGTACGCAATCAACCTGACCAATCTCAAACACGTCTCACCACTTCATGAATGGGTCACCTCTGCCGGCGAGTGGGACCACGCGGTCCAAGCTTACCTCGCCTCAACGTCTCTTGCTGATCATTGCGTAGGCATGGTCTTGGATGCCCTGGATGCGAGTGACTATGCCGACAACACGATTGTGGTCTTATTTTCAGATCATGGATTTCACTTGGGAGAAAAACAACGTTGGGCTAAACGAACGTTATGGGAAGACGGAACGCAGGTACCGATGATCATTGCAGGTCCGGGCTTGCGCCCAGGTCAAAGAACGCAACGACCGGCCGAACTACTTGATTTGTTTCCCACGCTGTTGGAATTGGCCGACTTACCCGCGGATGCAGCCCAGGAAGGTCAAAGCCTGGTACCGCTGCTCAACGACCCAAAGACGGAGTGGAACCATCCGGCCATCACAAGCTTTGGCAAAGGCAACTACGCTGTGAGATCGACCCGATATCGTTATATTCAATATCTGGACGGGTCACGCGAACTCTATGACCACGACAGTGACCCGCATGAGTGGTCCAACTTGATCAATGAGGCAAATTTAGCGGATGTGGTTGCTGAACATGCAAGCCATGTGCCCACGATCGAGCACGACATTTTGCCCGGCAAGTCGACCGGCCACAAAGCCTATCAAGCTTCACTGGAGCTGATGAAACAACCTTGATCATCCGCAATGGGAGACGTGAAACCCGAGGTCCCCATCACTTAGTCGGTTAGATTTCGCTTCTCGACTGGCATGCTCGTGAAGAAACCGTGCATCATTTCTTCCCAGGTTTGGTCGCCGTATCGTACGGTGGCCGAGGGATCCGGGTTGGCTAGATTGTCCTCAGAGTTGTCGTAGTAAGCAATGCCACGAAGCCTGGTGCCCCTTGGCATCAGCTTCGGCTCGACGAATTCGTAGTTAAGCTGCCAGTTAAAATCGTAATTGGGAACATCCAATAAGATTTCTTGTATGCCATCAGGGTAAATTGCAATGTAACGATACGACTTACCTCGTAAGTGCATGTGTGGCAACATCGACGTGAGAAGCGTATCTTTCCAGAATCGATGCTCACCGACAATCTTGTGTTTTGACTCATGCGGGGGAATCGCAAACCCCCAATTACCCACTAATCCGCCTCCCACCGCTCTTTCTACCTCGGCCTCATCTGCGAAAACAAATCCGACGTAACTACGGTCCTGCTGAGCTGATCCATTTGGCGTATAGTGCATTTGAAATACCAGCTTTGATCCAGCCGGAACAAATTTCGCGACTCCGTCCAAGTGAATGGTTGCCGGGCTCCCAGGAGCGAAGCCTGCCACACTCGGGTAACGTGTCGGATGCCTTCGAGCCTTGGGAGGGATGGCGTACACGATGATGTGATGAACGACGGCTCGGTTGTCTGGGCGTGCTTCCGAGGCCTTGATCCACTTATCCGTGGTCCAACCCGGATCAACGGTAAAGTACTTGTATTCAACAACGCCTTCCGCCGCCACATCAAACGGTTGCTTCGCCATGTAATGCACTTCGTCGGGCTGCGAGATTTGCCATCCCTCAACGAATTTCGGAGGCTCAGGAATCTGCGCTGGGTCACCTTCGGGCGATCCATTGGCTACCCACTTTTTCAAGATTTCCTTCTCGCTCGGTGACAAGCGGCAGTCATTTTTGAATTTCCCAAACTCGGGGTTCGCAAACCAAGGCGGCATCTGACCTTTTTCGATTACTTCCAGAATCATCTCGCCCCAACCGTTCACTTCATCATAGTTGGTCAACGGAAACGGGGCGATTTCGCCTGATCGATGACAAGATACGCAGCGTGCATTGAGGATGCGGGACACCTGATTCGAATAAGTAATGTCACCATGCGGTTCCACCTGCGGAACTCGACCAATAATGCAACCCGTCGGTTCCGTCTCAGGAACCCTCACTTTTCGATGCGCTAACAGGTCTTCAACAGCATTGGCCACAAATCTCGCTTCCAGTTTTGGTTTCGCGTAACCGGACGTCGCGCCCAAACCATATTGATCATCAATGCGACCTGCGTAACGGACAACATGATCGCTGTCCAAAACAAAAGCGTGCGGCGTTCGCTCAGCCCGAAACCGATCGGCGATGGAATTGTTCGGATCCTTGAGGACCGGATAATTCAACTCATGGATGCGAGCAAAGGCACCCACCTTGGTTAACGTGTCCTGGCAGTTTGAATTAATCGCAAACATCCCCACACCCTGGGATTTAAATTCCTGATAGATCGCCTCCAGACGCGGCGCATACAATTTGGCCAAAGGGCAGTCGGAACCAATAAACACCACGACCACCGGGTGCCCTTGATAGTCAATCAACGAATGCTCCTTGCCTCGGTGATCACGTAAGGTAAAGTCCTCGATTTGCATACCGATGGAGGTGCTTTTCTCGTCCTGTTTTCGCGTATCGGCCTGAAGTATTTGGGGGCACCAAACTAACAGCCAAACCGAACATGCGATGGCATTTTTCATCACTTGCACTCTCCGGTCACATTGCTTCGACAAAAAAACGATCTTTCAAAACTCAATCTAAGTGGCACTGCAGTTTAACTGACGAAGAGCGAAAACCCCAACGGCAACCAGACGGTGCGTATAAAATGGTACAATTTGAGACAAAAGTTTTGATACAATAGCAGCTTCTTCGGGCCCACGAATTAATCCAGCCGCCTACCCGAAATGATGCTGAAATAGGGACCCTTTGCTGGGGAAAACAATTGTCAATTTCCTTGCTTTTCTCTTGCTCGACTTCTGTCGCCCACCATCCTCAAAAAGATGGTTTTGCTTAAGGATAACGGAAGATGAAGTCCAACCGGATCTGGTGTTTCACCGCCTGCCTGTTGATCTCAAATGTAGCAAGCGGAGAATTGTTTCGAACAGGGATCCAGCCGCTCATCAATTCATCGTGCGTGGAATGTCACGATGCCGATACAAGTACGAGTCTGAATTTCGAATCCATCGGCAACAATCTTGCCGACCCCACGACATTCCGCAGGTGGGAAACAATCTACGATCGCATCGAGAATGGCGAAATGCCTCCCAAATCGGAACCGCGTCCCGATTCGAATCAACGAGACGCGGCGTTGGCTTCACTACGTCAAGCATTAAGATCTGCCAGCCTGAACAGACAACAAACAGTCGGCCGGGTGCCCGCGCGCCGACTGACAAAACTCGAAATCGGATACACACTCCGCGATTTACTGTTGATTGACGGCGACGTCACGAGCGAGATCCCTAACGAAGTAGAATCTGGCTCGTTCGACACGGTCGGTTCGAACCAGCGAATTTCCGCACTTCATCTGGAAAGTTATATCAAGGCCGCTGACCAGGCTCTTGATCTCGCGATTAATCTAAATCGCAATCCCTACCGGAGTCATGACTTCGACTTTCCCAGCAGCTGGTTTCTCAAATCCTTCCATGAGAAACCACTCAGCCTCGGCGGCAACGTCACCCGTGAAATCGACGATGGCGTCGCGTTATTTGCCGACATTGACTACCTACTTCGCTCCGACGCCCATGGTTTTCCCGTACGAGTGCCGGGCGTTTATCGCATCAAATCCAAGGTTGCGGCTTTTCAATCGAAGGATCCGATCACCTTCAAGTTGATCTCAAAAGAGCCGAGTGGCGGAGCACAACTACTGACGTCCTGTGACTTGGTTCCTGGCAAATCTGAAACGGTCGAGGTCACTGCTTACCTCAAACCGGGCGACGCAGTCTATCCAACTTTCGACACGAGCCAAAGTAATCCGTATGGAGGTCTGGCGGCTGCCGGTGGGGCCAAAAACTATCGCGGCAAAGGGCTCGCTATTCTGGGACAGCAAATCGAGGGTCCACTTGCGGATCAATGGCCTCCGGCAAGCACGGAACTATTACTGCACGGAACAACACTTGCTCCCAGCGGCTGGTTTTTCAAAAGAACATTCGAGGTCAAGCTATCAAAACCCGCTCTGGACCACATCCAGGAAATCCTCGAACATCTTGCACCTCGAGTTTTCCGTCGGCCCTTCGTTCCAGGTGAATTAAATGCCTTCACAGCCCTCGCAAAACCGGCGATCGAAGAAGAACGAACGTTTGTCGATGCACTCCGCATCCCTCTGCTTTCGATGCTCAGTTCCACCCAGTTCCTGATGTTCGAAAACCAACCCGGAAAACTAACCGATCATGCTCTAGCGAATCGACTATCGTACTTCCTCTGGAAGAGCTTACCCGACGAGGAACTGTTTTCACTCGCGGATCAAAATCAACTTTCCGACCCTGATGTACTCACCCAACAGGTAAATCGAATGTTGGATGACCCGAAGTCAGAACGATTCGTCAAGGATTTCCTCGGCCAATGGCTCATGTTGAACAAAATCAATGCGACGACGCCTGATAGCAAACTCTATCCTGAATATGATGAACTCTTGGGCAACGCGTTTGCGATGGAAACCGAATTGTTCTTCACCGAATTATTGAAGGAGAATTTGAGCATCACAACTTTGCTTGACTCGGACTTCACTTTCGCCAATCGAAGATTGGCAAATCACTATGGGATCCCGGACATCGCCGGACAAGAATTCCGGAAAATCTTCCTTCCCAATGACAGCCCACGGGGCGGAGTTCTAACCCAAGCCGCAATCCTCAAGACAACCGCAAATGGAACAGTTACATCGCCCGTGATGCGAGGCAACTTTGTGCTGACCAACCTGCTGGGCACTCCACCCTCTCCTCCTCCGCCTGCCGTCGGTTCGATCGAACCCGACACGCGAGGAAAAACGACGATTCGCGAAACGCTTGCCGCCCATCAAAACAACGAAACGTGTGCAAGTTGCCATCGATCGATCGATCCGCCGGGATTCGCCCTGGAAAGCTTCGATCCAATCGGTGGATTCCGGACAAACTATCGTACTGCTGGGGGCGGACTCTTCTCGTTTTTCACCGACCAAACCTATCGCGATGGCCCTGTTGTCGACGCGAGTGGTGTAACGGCCGACGGGAAAACGTTCTCTGGAATCAACGAATTCAAACGACATCTGTTCGGCCAAAAAGAACAACTCGCAAAACATTTCGTCTCGCAGCTGGTGGTCTATTCAACCGGCGGCCAAATCCATTTTGCTGATCGCGATGAAATTCAAGAGATTTTAAACAAAACCTGCGACCAGGGTTATCCCATTCGAGACCTGCTCCACGAAGTCGTCCAAAGCAAACTGTTTCAATACCAGTAATAGGTCATCCTGGAAAAACGCAATGAGCTATCAGCCACTTGATCGACGCACTTTCCTCAGGAGCTCAGGAGTTTGCCTGGCGCTACCACTCTTGGAATCCATGAATCCGCTTTTTGCTGCGTCTGCTTCGCAGCCGCCGAAGCGAACAATTTTCGTTTGCACAACGCTTGGCCTTTACCCACCCAATCTTTGGCCCAAGCGATCCGGCAGCGACTATGTATCCACGCCTTATCTCGATCTCCTGAGCGAACACCGCAACGACTTTACGTTGTTCTCCGGCCTGCAACATGAAGACCAAACTGGACGTCAACCTCACGATAGTGAAATGACTTGGTTGACCTCGGCCCGCAAACCGGGTGTCGGAGGATTCAAAAATACAATCTCCGTTGATCAGGTCGCCGCTTCCCAATTGATCAACACGACGCGATATCCATCAATCACGTTAGGCACAATGAAGGATCAAAGCCAGTCGTATACCAGTGGCGGTGTGATGATACCGTCACAGACCAGTCCCGCGAAGCTATTCGCAAACCTTTTCCTCAAAGGCACGCCGGCAGCAGTGCGTGCACAAAAACAAAAACTCAAGGACGGTCAAAGTATTCTTGATGAACTTGGGGCGCACGCCAAAGTGCTTCGCAACAAAGTGAGTGCCTCAGACAATCATCTCCTGGACGACTATTTCACATCGGTTCGCAACGCTGAAACAAACCTTGAGATCGCACAAGGCTGGATGGACAAGCCCAAACCAGAGGTCTCTGAGGAACAACCAACGGACGTGAAAGATGACGCTGATTTGATTGGTCGAACACAACGTCTGATGGACTTGGTGCCGTTAATTATCCAAACTGACTCAACACGAATTGTCAGCGTGATGATTCAGGATCATTTTGTCGTACCGAAAGTTGAAGGCGTCACTGGCAATCACCACAACCTGTCACACCACGGACGCGAGAAATCAAAAATCGAACAACTGCAAAAAATTGAAACGGAAATCATTGAATGCTTTGGAAGTTTACTTGGTGAACTCAAAGCCAAATCAGAGGCGGATTCCACGCTACTGCAGAATACGACCGTCCTTTTCGGAAGTAACCTCGGCAACGCCAACGCGCATCACGCTCACAATTTGCCGATCTTTCTCGCCGGAGGCGGATTCAATCATGGCCGCTACATCGAAGAGCCAGACGGCACCCCGCTGTGTAATCTGTTCGTCTCACTGCTGAACAACCAGGGAATTGAAACTCCCTCGTTTGGACAAAGTACGGGCACATTAAGCTGGTAAACGTGTCCGGTACACACATCAATTCTACATTGCGTAAGCCGCCGACGAAAATCGATTCCACCTTCCCTGCTTGCGTTGCTCGACATCTTACCAGTTGGTCTGTCGTGCAAGACGATTCGATACGATTAAGAAACGTCTGGTATCCATTCGACCGACAAAGCGATCGGGCTGCGAGGACCGCATGCCAGGCATTATCACACGCCACGACTTATGATTTACGCGCTTAGATCTCGTAGTGCAAAAAGCCGTTTTACGGTTCTTTCCAACGTCGACGCCTCGACCATTTCCCAGTCGCATTAAGAATTCATGGGTGAGTTAAAACGAGTGATTGGAATACCAATCGGGTTACCCGCGACCGCTTGGATCGTTCGCTTGGCTTCGCACTACGTATTAAAACTCGCTCCGGAACTTGTTCTTTACGGTCGTTATGTCGTTCCAAAGCGACCACAAGACGGAGGCTTCGAATTCACTTTCTCCGACCTGGGCCAAGCGTTGCAAGATCCACTAAAAATCCGCAAGCGGTAACATGCCAGTTGTTGGAAGCGATAAAAAGATCAGAGTAGGGGAGGCGCTCTGCACCTTCCGTGTGATGAACTCAGTGTTTGGCAGCAGGCTTCTCGTTGTCTGCTGTTCGACTCCTACTGCCTTGCTGCTCTAACGCATTTCATTCGTTTCAACAGCGGTCGGCCTGCCTGGAAAGCGGCGTTCTAGCTGTCGCCCCTGCGTGGCGGGATCACTTCGAAGCAACCTGCCGGCGCGTCCGGCTAACTTGAGATAATGGTCGCTAGGTAGTCCTTCATAGGCCAGAAAACTAACGTCCTCGCCGACAGGAGGCTGATTCGTACATTTAAAATTTGCAGTGGCTTCATCGACTTCATCAAACATGGCGATGTAAATCATCTGACAGCCAATACGCTTCGCGGCTTGGCGGTTTTCAATAAAACGTATTCGATTTAGTAGGTGCTCGAATGAACCGTTTCCTATTTCCCCCAGTGCGCACTAGGAATGTTTTCTAAATAGGTTATGTATATTTAGTACGGATATGCTGGCGGAAATTTTTTTGGCCTGGGTTTGACTAATGTTCTCACAGGGATGCCCCAGTCTTTTCTGAGGCGCGAACTCAGCGGTACACGGATCGCATGGACTCTAGTCGTCAGGAGCCCACTCTCTAGTGACGGGTAAGCTCGAACACACGGAACGTTATGAACCATGAGGAAAAAGGGAAAGACATGCCAGTCCTTAGCACAAATTTCTATTGGGTGAGCGGATTGAAGCCGACCCGAATCTACATTGAGACGGGCTCATATCTCGGCGACGGGATAAAGCACATGCTAAAGCAGTCTCAATATGAGCAGATACACTCCATCGAACTGGCTGAGCAATGGTACGAGCATTGCTGTCAGCTTTTCAATGATGAGCCACGCGTGCACTTGCACCATGGAAACAGTAAGTCAAAGCTCCCCGAAGTCGCAGGTGACTACAACGAACCCATTACTTTCTTTCTCGATGGTCATTTCTCTGGGCGGGCTGAGCAATGGGGGGACGAGGAAACCCCGCTAATCGATGAGCTTGAGTTTATTGCAGCTAGGCAATGTGTCGGTGATATCGTCATTATTGATGATTGCCGCATGCTTGGAAATGTGGGCGAGTCGGGCGCCGAAGGTAGCGAAGTTTGGCCGCTTATGACCTACGATTGGCGGCACATAACGCAAGAGACCGTCAAGGCTAAAATGAAAGGCTACAAAATGCTTGATAATGCTGGTGGTTTTTATGCTGACCTTGCTGAAGATCAGATTATTTTCTTTTTGTCTGATAATAAGCGAAGCATATTCAGCACTAGCATTAAGGATCAGCTTTTTTTCTTTTTATCTATCCTTCTGCGAAGTACTCTCAGTACTCTAACAGGGTTGCGAAAATTGATTCGACGTTTGAAGCAGTCTGCTTCAAAAACGTAAGAGAGCGCTGAACCGGCAGGCTCATCGTTGGGCGGTGCGCTTTCCGTTTAGCACTTCACGGCATGCATAGTTGCACCGCGTGCTCGAGCTACGGAAGAAACACGTCACGATGAATCGCATCGTCAGGTTGATTCAACACGGTGGCGATCGATCTTCCTTCCAGTCCGTCCGCGACGGGTAAATCACATAATTCGACAAGCGTCGGATACATGTTGATCAGACTGACCGTGGCGTCGACTTTCGCACCGGTGGCAATCCCCGGTCCGGCCCAAATCATGAGAACGTTTGACGTCCGTTCCCACAGGGTATGCTTACCCCAGTCACCTTTTTCACCATGGTGATAGCGGTGATCACTCCACAAGCCCGCGATCGTATTATCGGCGTAGGAACTGTTTTGCAATGATTTCAACACTCAACCCAGCATGGCGTCGGCGTATGAGACCGATGCAAGATAACCATGAATAGACTGGCGAAAAGAACAGAAACAAATCATCGATCCTGCATTCTAATGAAGCTCCCTGCACTTCTGCTCATTGGTGATCGGTCGATCGGCCCATGATGGTAAACAAACATTGCCTCAATCAATTTTTTTGCCATACGACAGGGTCTTGCCTTCTCTTGTTTCATACTTGCGAATCAATCCACAGCATTGTCCGACCAGAGCTTTCATCAACTTTTTTCAGGCGACAACCCCCAGTCGAATCAGATTTTTCGGTACGACTTTACGAGGCAAGTTTTCTTAGCGACTTGTATTCAACAACACGGTTACAGGGCCATCATTTTCGGCAAACACCAAATCGGGCTGCCCATCTTGATTCAGATCAGCCGTTTCCACTTGACGCGTATCGCCGGACAAATGAATCCCGCTCTCCTGCGGCCAAACGACTGAAAACCGCCCATTACCATCACCTTTGAGCAATAAACTCAAACCACCATTCATCCGACCGGTTTCCCTTTGGGCCGAATTGAAATTTTGGGCTAAGACAATGTCCTGCTGGCCATCCTGATCCACATCCACAAAGATGCCGCTCATGCTGGGTGCGACCTGAGCCAACGCCGGTAGAGCCTGAAATCGAAATCGGCCGTCTCCTTGATTGATCAACAAACCACTTGAAAGCGAGTTGACTTCCAACCGTTCACATTGCGACATTCGGCTTTCCGTGTAGAGATCGTTAAGCGTCGAACTCGCGAAATTGTGAAACGTTTTCATTTTGGTCGTCAAAAACGGCATCGCGTTTCGTGAACAACTAAATCCTCGACGCGGTAAACAACGCTCCCCTTCGAATTTGGCTTCGACGATATGAGGCTTACCGGTTGCGTCAAGATCTCCAAAGAACAACAACTCTGCCGTTTCGCGAGTTGCCTTGTACTTGGTATTCTTGCCAAAATTGGTCACTAACAAATCGATATCCCCATCCGCGTCAATGTCGGCAGCATCAACCGAATTCCACCAGCCAAGGAATGGCTTGAGCCCTGCCTTTTGCGTCCAGTCGGCCAACTTGCCTGACCGGTTAACAAAACACCTCACGGGCCCCCATTCGGTCGTGACGACGAGATCAGGCTGTTGATCGGCATTAATGTCCGTCCAAATGGCGTCTGTAACGATACCTAAATCGCTCAACGACTCAGGGCTAATGTCCACAAGTCTTCCGTCTTGATTTTCAAATAGTCGGCTTTTCGCTGGACTCGGATACAACCCGGGGATCGCTCGCCCTCCGACGAATAGATCAACGTCACCATCCTTGTCAAAATCACCCGTCGCAACACAGCTACCGTTGTCGAACAGATCGGGGATCGCAGCGTGGTCGCGAACAAACCGCCCCTTGCCATTATTGAGATAAAGTCGATCTTGATAACTTGCCGCACCCGTTTTCAATTCATTACTACCACTTACAACGAACAAGTCTTGATCGTTGTCACCATCAATGTCTAGGAAGACAGCATCCGTGTCCTCGGCGCCAGCATCTTTGATGAACGCAGAGGGTGAACTGGCACGAAACCGAGTTCCATCATTCAGTAAGAGCTGCCCCCCGGAACTCGTCGATCCGCCTAAGTATGCATCGACGTCACCATCGCCGTCGACGTCCCCCACTGCCAGCGTCGGCCCCATCTGAGACTGGCGGTTCGGCAGCAGCGGTTGGATCGCAAAGTCATCAAATTCATTTTCTCGATGACGAGCCGAAGTAAAATTCTCCGCAATGCTGAACCAGGGCTTGCTGCCTGAACGAACACCCTGCCGACTGGCAGCAACGGTCTGCGAGGCACCCGCCTCAGGTTCAGCAATCGTCACAATCTGATCTGCATTGAGATCTGCAAAAGTCTGAATGTAACCACTCGGCCACTTGATGGTCAGACGATCCACTTTCGTCGTTTGGCCCAAGCCAAAGTGCAACCAGGGCTCACACGCTGAAAGCCAGCCGCGCGCCAAAGTGAGATAGCGTATCTGCTTCTTGCCACCGGCCTCAATTTGAACCGTCGCTCCCACGCCAAATCGATTACTTTCCGAACCCTGCAAACGGACTCGTAAGCGGTGACCGGCTGCCGATCGATTTTCAAACAAACTCATTTTCGCATCGGCATTGTTAACGACGAGATCCAGATCGCCGTCATTGTCAAAATCGGCCGTTGCCGCGCCGAAACTGACGCCTACACGATCCAACCCCCATTCACGACCCGTTTCTTCAAATTTCAAATCACCCTTATTTTGAAAAACCCGATTCGCCTCTTTCAGGATCGGCTGATTCGCCCAGTAGTTGGCCCATTGCGGAGAACCAGGTTGGTACTTCTGAGAAACAAACTGTGCTTTATCAGCATTCATCACATCGCGCAGAGTTCCGTTCGTTGTGAACACATCCAATCGCCCATCATTGTCAAAGTCTGCCAACCGTGGTGACCAAGTCCAGTCGGAGCTTGCCAGACCAGTTTGGAAGGCAACTTCAAACACTTCTGTCGTGCCCGCATTCAGGTAGACCGCGTTCCGCATATACTGCCGAGGTTCTGCGAAATCAAGAAACCATGCCGAGGTCTCCATATTCCCCATCATCATTTTGTCGCGATAGTGATTGGTGGCCGACATATCTGTGGCAAAAAAGTCAAGTAAACCGTCGTTGTTTAAATCTCCCACATCGCTGCCCATCGAAAACCAAGGCGTATGCGGAACCGTATCGGCAATTACGTCGGTAAACGTGTTATCTCCATTATTGCGATACAACTTATCCGGTCCGGTGAAATCATTGGACACGTACACGTCGGGGAACCCATCTTGATTGTAGTCCCACCAAGTTGCAGACAAACTAAAGTAAGCTCCATCGATACCGGCTGCTTGAGTGATCTCAGTAAAATGAGTTCCATCATTCCGAAACAAGTGGTCATACTGGCCAGCCTCAGTACGGCGAGCCCGATCTCCAGGCAAATAGAGTAGCTCCCAATACTCACGGAGCTCTTCCAGCACAACGGGTTTCTTACCTTCGAATCGGACGCGGAATTTTGTGCCCGGTGGCGGTTCCTTTGCCGTCGTTGCCAAGTAGCCGTCCAGGTCACCATCGTTATCAATATCAGCGAACGCCATCGTCATACTGGCACCGTTGAAATCCAATCCGTATTTACTTGCTTGATCCGTGAAGACACCACCGTCGTTGATCCACAATTGGTTGGGGACGTTGTAGCCACACGCGTAAAGATCGAGATCTCCGTCGTTGTCGACGTCGACAAAACTGGCGCCGGTACCCCAAAACTCACGACGATACAGGCCTGCCTCTTTGGTAACATCCTTGAACTTCAGGTCGCCAAGATTCCGGTAGAGTCGATTCCCACCGACTGGACTGGTGACGTAGATATCGGAGAATCCATCTCCGTCATAATCTCCTGTGCAAATCCCGCCATTCGGATTCAGAAAAATCAAGGCACGAATCTGCTCTACCGGATCATAGAGCTGCATTTGAAAATCGAGACCCGTTTCAGCAGCCGGCAACTCAGCAAACAACGTCTCGTGGCTCTGGCGCTTCGAGCTGCCGATCAACAGCGGAGTCGACTTGAACAAAGGAGCGGCGGAATCCAACTGCCTTACATGGGAACCAACGGAATTCGTGTTATGCGACGAACGCTTGCAATTAGCACTCAAGGCCAACAACAGCAAAAGTAACACGCGGCAAATTGGTGTGTTTACTGCCGCACCGCATTGAGTCTTGATGTTCTTATTGCGCACAATCGGTTGGTATCCAAGCTAGTCTTATCGCTCCATGCGGTCGCCACTCTTTTGGTATTTCCACGCCCGCAATCGAACGAGAGAGACAGATCGAATCACTCGTTCTCTGCCCCACGCCGATTGCCGGAGCCAGATTCTCATTAGTCCACATGCCATTCAACTTTACCAAATCACTGCGTTCAAGACCCAAAACAATCTCTGATTTACCTCAACATTTTGTTTAGCCCTGTGAATCAGTTGGGAATCGACCACCTGACCTAGGGCTGCTGAATCCGCTCAAAAATAGCCGCACCGGTAACAGCCGTACGGTATATTTAGTCAAGGCAAATCGATTTGATAACGTGGGAAAGGCGGCAACCCAACCACCCATCTCAATCGGTACATCGGCAATCAGGTAGAGGAATCATTTCGGATGTTTGAACGCTCAGCGATGTTTGGCATGATTACGATCGGCATTCTCTTGCACGATGCCCCGCTCCTTGCTCAAGGAACCGTACCGACGAAGAACAGCAAGCAGCAAGCTGACAAACAGTTACCAGTGATTCCTGATGAACCCAAGGCAATTGATCCGGGTCAATTATTACCCGCGATTTTGGCCGTGAAAGCCACTCATGACTTTTCAGATTCCTCGTTACGTGAAGTGGTCAGTTGGCTCCGTGACAAACAGAAATTCGTCGTGCTAGTTGACAACAACGCTTTGAGTGAAATTGGTATTTCGCCCGCCGAACCACTCTCGGATCGCCTGACGAATGCTCCTGTCTATTTGTTACTTAATCGACTCAAATCGATGAACTTGAACTGGTACTATGATGACGACGTTCTGTACATCACTTCGTCCGAAGCAGCCGACTCGAGAACAATAACGCTCACCTACGAAGTGGGTGACTTGATGGACAAGAAGTTCGATCTTGACGACTTGATGGCGGTCATTACCCACACCATCGGTCCCGCCACTTGGGAGGATACTGGAGGTGCGGGGGCTTTGAACTCACTGGGCGATGTGTTGTTTGTGCGGCACACCGATGAGCAACAGCGCAGCGTCCGTGCACTTTTGGCAGCTCTGCGCAACCACGGTCGCCAAACTTTTTTGAACGACCCACCAGAACACGCCGTATTTCGGCAAACACTGCAACAGAATGTGTCTGTCGATTTTTCTGATACACCGCTTGAGACGGCAGTCCAGCAGTTAGCCGAAAACGCGAAAAGCGACATTCGATTAGACCGGGCTGCCTTGCGCGACGCTCGAATTCGCAAGCGAGAACCTGTCACGCTTAAGTTGGCTGAACGTAAACTGGCAACGGTCCTACAAGCAATGCTGCTCGATTTAAATCTGACCTGGATTCTACGTGACGGCGTACTGTGGATTACAACGCCTGAGATTGCTAATGCATTCCTACGTACTGCCGTCTACGATGTGCGGGATTTGTGTCGAGACAGCGAGGAATCAGATGCACTGATTGAGGCCATTGTCTCACAGGCAGTTCCAGATTCATGGAGTGAAGTGGGTGGCGTCGGCGAAATCGACTCCGCGAAACCGGGAACTCTGGTTGTGACTCACCAGGAACAGGTCCATCGTGAGGTACTTCACTTGCTGAATACCTATCGAACGGCACTTCAATCTTCTAAACCGCGTAAGCTTGACGAAGAAAAAACAAACGAAATCGTCACGGTTTACTACCGACTCAATTCTAAGATCGCCACCGATCTCTCTGAAGTACTCCCGCTAATGATCCAACCCAATACCTGGAGTGCTGACGGACAGGAAGGCAAACCGGGTCACATCCGACTTGTCGCCTCGCAGCCCGATTTATCCGAGGCGGCCCGCCTCGATGATAAGGCGGACGGACCTGCTCTGACGCTGCTTGTCGAACGATCGACCTTGATCATTCGGCAGACACGAGGCACTCATAAAGAGATTGCTGAAATCATCCGCCGTGTTGAAACGGGCGACAGTCCACTCGGTGATTTCGGAGGAGGCCAACTTGGGGGAGGCGGATTCGGGGGAGGCTTTTAGCCACTTAATTCCTACCTGCCCACAGGTATCTCGCAAAACATCGATCGAATTGATAGTCTTAATCGACCGAAGTTTTCCCCGGAACGCACCGAGGTCACCTTCAGCTCGTTCGCGCGATGGTCCCTGTTCTTTCTCGATTCCGATCAATCCCCCTACCCACACGTCGGTGAGTCCCTCGATGACCAATTTCACCAAGAGCCTTTTTCCATTTGTTGTCGTAATTTGCGGGATCGCTCTACCGACGCCGGTCCGTGCCGATTATTTCCGGGCCGGAGCTGCAACCAGCAACATCACCCCGGAACTGGGTCGTGAGATCATCGGTGGATTTGTACCGATTCCGTCAAAACACATTCACGATGAGCTTCACGCAAAGTGCATCGTTTTAGACGATGGTCAAAAACGATTGGCAATTGTTGTTTGTGATTTATTAGGCATCGACCGTATCGTTAGCGAGCTTGCTCGCCAACAGATTCAGAAACGTCATGACATCTCGACGGAAAACGTGCTGATTGCGGCAACTCACACACATTCTGCAAGTAGCGCTTTGGGCGAACACCCTCGAGTCCTCGATCAGGCACCGGACGAGTACCAGCAGTTCGTAGCAAGTCGGATTGCAGACAGTGTCACGAGGGCCATTAATAATTTGAGTCGGGCGGAATTCGCTTTCGGCACCGTTGCCATACCGGAACACGTATTCAACCGGCGCTGGCACATGCGTGCCGGCACAGTCCCCGCGAATCCGTTCGGCGGAAGCGACATGGTCAAGATGAATCCTCCCCGAGCCAGCGGCAACCTTGTAGAGCCCGCTGGGCCAGTAGATCCCACCGTTTCCTTCCTTTCCCTGCGACGTCCTCACGGCCAGCCAATTGCGGTATTTGCGACTTATTCGCTTCACTACGTCGGAGGAGTTGGTCAGAGTCACATTTCAGCCGACTACTTCGCTGTCTTCAGCGAACGACTCAAACAGCTGATGATGGCAGAAAAGCAAAACGACTCCCCATCCGCTGATACGCCACCCTTCGTCGCCATGATGGCCAATGGCACGAGTGGCGACATCAACAACATCAACTTCCGACAAACACGTCCACAACGGAATCCCTACGAACAACTTCGGCACGTAGGCCGCGACGTAGCCGCGAAAGTCTATGCTGCGATGGAGCCGCTGCCTTACACCAATGCCGTAACTCTCGATGCTGCCTATCGGGAGCCAGAAATTGCTTGGCGACGTCCGACCCCTCAAGAACGAAAGTGGGCGGAAGAAACAATCACCGCAGGAAAAAAAAAGAAAAGAGATCTCTCCTTCATTTATGCCGAGCGGACCATGCGATTGGCCGAGTATCCCGAAACGACCACCGTACCGCTTCACGCGCTGCGTATTGGCGATATCTGTATCGGGACAATGCCATTTGAAATCTTTTGTGAAATCGGTTTGGAGTTCAAAACGCGTTCCCCAATTCAACCGGCATTCTTGGTGGAATTGGCCCATGGCTACTTCGGCTACCTACCGACACCACGTCAACACCGGCTCGGTGGGTATGAAACGTGGCTTGGGACAAACCGCGTTGAAGCCAATGCATCAGACAAATTGCTTAACGTATTGCTGGAAATGGCCGCGGAATTGAAGAGATAGAGACCAGCAACGACAGCCGTCTAAGGTTGAATTCGCGTCACTTCATACTGACGATGCGGCTTGGTCGACTTGGTAATCACAAATCCAGGTGACTGGGCAAACTGATTCGCTAGCGACGCAGCTTGCTTGACGTCGTATTCACCCGCGTGCACATGAAGCAAATAACGAAGCGTCAAAGGCTCGCCAGGGCTGACGCGAAGCCCCTCTTGCATGCAGAATGAAGCCCCCATCCAACCATCTTGACGGACGTGCCAATGCGTTGGGTATCGGGGATTACCAGGATGATCAAAGTAGGTAATTCCTTCCGTCGTCCTTTCCCGATTCGGTCCCCTGCCCACGGAAACACTGCCTGAGTAGTCCATCCAACGTGCTCGCTTACCAAAGATCTGTTTTTCGCCAACCAAACCTTCACTATTTGAAATCTTTCCGTCGCCAAAATAAGCGGAAATCGATTTGGCCACACGTACGGCCAGAAAACCAAAATTCGTTTTCCCCAACTCCACCGACTTACGACCCTCGGGCACACGGCACGTGAGTTGAATTTCCAAAGTGTATGGCCCATCGTCCAGGGGACGCCCATCGTCCAGGGGACGTAGCGTCGTCACGACATCACTCTCCATGACTTCGACGCCCTTCCCGTCGTACCAGCCTAGACGCACAGCCATCGTCGTCTCTTCGCCCCCGTCGAGATAGCGGTACCAATGTTTTTGACGAATCCGCGCAGGTGAACGGTTCGACCAAAAGTCGACCCCTTCGACATCATGGTGCGCAAACCAGACCGAGCGATGGTGGTCATGGTTTTCCGCGCCAGGGTGTCCAATGCGTGTCAGTGAGGAACCACTCGGACCGTTGATTGGAAAGAAAAATGGCCGCTCATAGGACCGACTGGAATGCCAAGCCACCTTCTCGATTCCATCGACACGCATTGAAACTTGATGGCCCGGGAGAGGTACGCTTTCACAACGTTCTATCGGATCACTACGCTGGGCCAAGGCGCTGGCACTGAACAGCATCACGGGGAGTATGACG
Organism: Pirellulaceae bacterium; assembly: GCA_029243025.1. NCBI lineage: Bacteria > Pseudomonadati > Planctomycetota > Planctomycetia > Pirellulales > Pirellulaceae > Pirellulaceae bacterium. Next base: position 1,028,575 of record JAQWSU010000045.1, read on the forward strand.
GTCAGAATTGATTTCATCCGTTGCTCCGATTCGATGACTTTCTCTTGTTTCTCTTCTTTCGAACACTGCAGCAGCTTATGATAAACGGTAACAGGCCATCGCCCCAAAACGGCACACAAATAACGCACACAAGCGATAATCAAAGAATCAAGCAATGAAGATAGCTACGATAATCATTGGTATTAGCATTTACCTCCTGGGACTCAGCAATTTCGCGGATGCGGAACTTCAGCCTGTCGAGAAGCCTAATATTCTCTTTATCTTTGCTGATGATTGGGGTTGGGGAGATCTTAGTTGCCATGGACATCCTTATGTGAAGACCCCGAATATTGATCGGATTGCGAAAGAAGGCACCGACTTCCATTGTTTCAGCGTCGCCAGCGGGGTCTGCTCTCCGAGTCGCACAGCCGTGATGACAGGCCATTTTCCAGCTCGATATAACATCGATGGTCACTTCGCTTGGGTGCCTAACAATGCGAAGCGAAATATGCCGGATTGGCTGAACCCAATATCTCCCCTCCTACCTCGGTTTCTTCAGCAGGCAGGTTATCGAACGGCCCATTTCGGCAAGTGGCACCTATCGAACAATATGATCCCGGATTCTCCTTTGCCCAGCGCGTACGGATTTGATGAGTACGCTGCATTCAATTGCGCGGGCGAACAAATGCCAGTTCACGAAGACAGTGAGCACGCAATTGCTTTCATCGAAAAAAGTCAGCGTGAGCAAAAGCCCTTTTTCATCAACCTGTGGATCCACGAACCTCACACACCATTTCACACACTGCCAAAATACCGCTGGCGTTTCCGAGAACTGAAGGAAGCTGACAATATTTATGCTTCTGTGCTGTCACACGCCGATGATCGGATCGGCGAAGTACTGGATGCACTCGATCGCTTGAATCTAACCGACAATACCCTTGTTATTTTCAGTTCAGATAACGGCCCGGCCAGAGCTTCGCGACCCACGGAACTCAGTCTCACCCACGATACGGCCACAGGTGCTGGCTATGGCCTTGGTGCCGCCCAAGGAATTACCGGCGGCAGAAAAGGTTATAAGAGCGCGCTTTTCGAAGGCGGAATCGGAGTCCCCTTCATCGCCCGCTGGCCGAACAAGATCTCAGCCGGAAAGATTGATCGCGAATCGCTTATTTCCGCGGTCGATCTGCTGCCAACTTTTTGCCAATTAGCAGGCGTTCAACTGCCGCAAACTTACCAACCGGATGGAATCAGCCAAGTCGCAGCCTTACTGGGCAAGGGAAGTAAAACTCGCGATCGGCCCCTCTTCTGGAAGTTCAACTCGCCCTGGCCGATTCCCAAAAGCCGCCCCTATCATTGGGTCTCTTATGCCATCGTTGATCATAATTGGAAATTGCTCACCAACTTCGATTCGAGCCATCGCGAACTGTACCATTTGGTGAACGACCCCTTGGAAACAACCGATCTGAGTCAGCAGCAACCGGCGATCACCCAAAAACTATTGAAGCAAATCGCCCAATGGAAAACCACGCTTCCAACCCAACCCACTGGCGACGTTTTTTCCGAAGAACGAACAAAGGCCACTCCCTAACGGCAAGTCAAGGGTGCGGTTAATCACTTGTCATCTCGTAGATCATGAGACTCGCATGCAACCGATTCTTCAACGTATCCTGGCGACCTTTGAACAACGAGGCAACAGACAATATGGCCAGGAAGCAGTCACACAACTTCAACACGCATTGCAGAGCGGTCAATTGGCATTGCGATCGGGCGCGACCGACAAGCTGACTGTCGCCGCACTCCTGCACGATATCGGCCACCTACTGGTCGAGGAAGCGATGCCCGAAAGCTGCAAACAGAATCTTGACGACAAGCACGAAACCATTGGATATTCGTTTCTCCACACTCACTTTGGGAAGGCAGTCGCCGATCCGGTTCGCTTACATGTCGTTGCGAAACGGTACTTATGCACGACGAAGCCGGACTATGAGTCGAAACTGTCCCCAACTTCATGCAAGAGTTATCACGATCAGGGCGGTCCGATGACACCCGAAGAACAACAAGCTTTCGAAGCCGAACCTTTCTATCACGACGCCTTGAGGCTAAGGCACTGGGACGATACCGCAAAGGACCCTCAGGCCGAAACCGTTGATCTAAATACCTTTCTGCCCCAGATTCAATCCTGCTTGAAAGAAAACATCGATCGCTAACGCTGCGTTTTCAACGGATCAATTCAAACACGATAGAGTATCGACTCGCGGTCAGCCTACTTGTCCGACTTCTCTCCGCGGCGACAACGGAACACAGCAAACTCGCTTGCTTCGCCCTCCGCTTCGACAGTGAAAGTGTTGGCATCCTTAAAAACCAGGGTCTGTTGATCTGTCACGCCATTGTGGTCGGTAAGCTGAACTTTGATTCGGTCACCCTTGTCTTGCAGCACCTTCCAATCTCCGTAACTGTCTTTTGACAACGGTCCCAATTTGATGGAGAGGGTGTAGGAATCGTCATCTTTCAAATCAAAATCCATGGATCCTAGCTTCACCGCTCGGATTAATTCTTCCACAAGCGCTTTTTGGATCGGATGCCCTGACGTTTCCTTCAACTTCTGCTGGTATTTCGCATTGTCGATTTCGACTTTGCCTGTCCAATGACCCACCAGTTTATCTTTCGCAGAGGTGCCACATCCGGAAAGCAGAATCGCGAGCAAGAAACATAAAGTGTACCCAAGCGATCTTTGAGGTTTCATCAGAAACTCCTTTGGCGAAGACTGTTTGGTATCCCACGACAACAAAACATGCCGCGTCTCCCTACGAACGGCTCGTTCTAGACCTCAGCGGCCCGCAAATGGGGGTTCCGCTCGACGACTAATCGGGACGAACGGCTTCGCGAGAATGCGAAACAGTCCCAACGGAATGCTTTCTCGGACTCTCACGGTTGTGTGTCAACGTCGCTGTTGCTTGTGAAAGGACAATCCCAATCAACAAAGTCGATCCGCTGAAAATCAACACGCCGATGAAAGCGAGGTGGTGCAGCAGATTAGCGCGCGTCGCCTGGAATGCGGGTAAAACCCAAAATGGGGCGGCCAGCGCTAATGATCCAACCCCCAAAATGGCCACGCTCCAAACCACCCCTATTCCGACCGACCATGGCCAACTGCGACGTGGCTGTCCGTCCAAATGGACCGACGACGACTTTGCACGGCGCCGTCCCAAAATTCGCCCTACTCGCCAACAGGAAATTGCTCCCCCAAGGAGAATCACCCCCAGAAGAGCAAGACTACCATACAGCACCGTATCATGAGCCCAACCTTTGGGAGCCTGTACGGTTAAACCAATTGCATCTCCAGGAAGCGAATCAAAGCTCCCCACCAGTGTGTCGTTCTCGCGGAGTAAATCCAGCGTCGAGGCGATCTCCCAGCTCTCGGGGAACTGAATTCGGACGTCGAGACCACCAAATCCAGCCCATGATCGAGCCGGTGCCAACACGTAAGCCAGTTGACGATAGACCGTCGGGTAACCCTCAAAGTTGGTTGTGGCTTCTGCCTCGTAACGAACGGTGAGCGTGTGGACTGCAGGCGGAATCGTGAGCGAAAACTCCATCGGAACAACATCTGTGGCCTGACCATAGCGGTGGTAAATCAAAGGTCGCTCGCTTTCAATTCCTGGCGTCGACTCAGGCGCTTTCCAGCTGTCAGGAATTTTCGCATCTCTGGCGGGAACGGTGGTTATCGGCTCGTCATCAAGCCAGACCTGAAAGCCCGCAATCCCCGCCGCACCAACCGCAAACAACAGATCCAAGTCTTGCGATTCGCCCTCATTTTGCAGTTGATAAACCACTTCGACTTGAGCCATCCGATCGTCAGCCAGCGGTCGAAGATCGATCGCCAACATTTCACGAGTGATCGCGACGGCCTCGATACCCACAGGTTCACCCACGAGGTGGCCTCCGGTAGATCCCGGTCCGACATTCGCCAACACGGTTGGAGTTTTAGCGCAACAAACCAACAGCACCGTAGTCACGGTCAACCATCGGAAATCAATTGTTTTCATCCGAACCGCCTCGTCGACATTTTTCCTTCGCAACCGTTCGTCCCTCCTATCTGAACCTTCAAATCATAAGAAATCCACTGACGAACATCCACCTTGGACATCGAGCCTGCGAGCAGACCGATTTGCTAACTAATTCGCTGTCGCTTGAAAAGATCGCCAATTTTTTCCAAAAATAATGCGAAGGAACGCCCCTGAACAGCATCCCAAACGACTGGCCCACTGATATCAGTAGACTGTGAGTTATCAGTAGGTTGTGAGCTGATATTGGCGGCCAAGTCTCGATAAGAGTTTGACACGACTCCCTCATTTTTCTGCCACGACAAGGAAAAATGACCGATTCTATTGAGGGTCAATCAGCAGCTGGAAACAAAACGGGCCGAACAGAAAGGAGCCATGCGAAAGCCACTCCAAGCAATCCAAAAATCGGATTTGGTTCTGGAACAAGACTGAGCTTTGCAGCGTTTTGTTCATAACCACCAACTAGAAATGCACTAACAAGATCTGAGGAATCGAATTCTCTGTCGCCAGTCCAATCCCCTGTAGTCCATGTTGCGTCAAGCGGAATGTCGTTTTCATACTGACTCGCAGTGAAGATTCCCACCAAGTCTCGACTGTTGAAATGTCCGTCCCCATTTGCATCACCTTGCACGGCGGCAAACAGTTCAACCTCTGCATCGGTTTCCGAGTAAGTAACTCCCCGGACAAAGTAACCATGGTTCAGATGGGATAGGGAAACGTCTTCAAATTCAAAATCCAACTCTCCAACGAGGGAAGCACCCTCCAGAACAGTTTCTCGATGCACCTTTCCGCGATTGGTTGAATAGCCATCCAGGACAAAACGTGGATTCTGCAAGTGAATATCGCCGATCGCATGAAGCGTGTCGCCTTCTCGTTGAAGATTGATTTTTCCGAAAATCTTCAAATCCCCCTCAATCGTGCCGCTACCGGTAATCGTCCCGGTTGATTCAATCTCAACCTGTCCGCCGAGATTTGCTTCCAAGTCTAAAATGCCGCCATCGGACACCGTGGTGGAATGGGCTACCACGTCGCGAGTCACGCGAACGCGATTCGAACGAATCCTGGCCTGGTCAAACTCGGTGGGTCGGTCATAGGGGCCGCCCAACCATGTTTTCGACGACCAGATCCCATCTCCATTCTCAGGCCAGGCGACAATCGTATCGCCAGCGCGACCGAAAAACACATCGTCTACATGCACGGCACCCGACTGGTTCGAGCGTTGGTCGAACACGAGGGCAACCCTGGCTTCGACTGCGTGAGGGGGAACCGTACTTCGAATCTCTTCCTGGAGCCACCGATTGGAACGAGATGAGCCGTCGGCTAACTGGATCACGTCGCTTTTGATGTAGTCATTCGAGCCATATTTCCCATAGTTTTTTCGATAATAGTCAATCTTCAAATCCACCGCATTGGAAGTACCTCGGATCGAATCGGCAGACCGAATCAAGGCACTCGCGACGGCACGCAACTGCTCGCCCGATTCGACCGTTATCCCTTGTTCAACTCCGGAATAGTTCCTGCGGTTATTGAATTGACCATACAGCTTGAGCGAGCCGTCGCCGGACTGGACGGCTTCCACATGACTTTGAACGTTGGGGAGTTTATTCCCAAAAGTGGACCAATGTGCCAACGATCCACCATTCGCTTCAAAGCCTCCATTTTCAAACGTAAGCAGTTCGGCTTCATCCGATTGATTATAGACGTGAACATAATCGATCAGAAACTCTTGCGGCCAATCGGTTGACCCATTCGGATTGTCGAGAAAGTCACCGCCGATGGCCGTATTCATCACCAACTGCATGGGCGCCGTGTCCTCAGAAATAAAGTCACCCACATCGGAGTCATGAACGGTCTCAAAGTGGACATCGTCAACAAAGAATCGAATTTGATCTGGCGCCCATTCCACGGCATAAGAATGAAACTGATTGTGATAATTTGATCGTTTCCCAGACTGATAGGCCTGCTGTTCTTCCACAACATAGGAATGTCGGTACGGCGGATTCGTGCCGTAATGAAAAGCGCTGCTCGTCAGATACGGTTCGTCACCACGATTTTCCATGATGTCAATTTCACCACCGCTGGGCCATCGATACTGTCTAACGTTAGGAAGCAGCCAGATCGCGGGCCACATTCCGCGTGACGTCGGCAATTTCGCACGAGCCTCCCAACGACCGTATTTCTGCTCCGATCGGCTGATCACCTGACCTGAACGATAACGCAAACCACCATAGGATCGTTTTTCAGATGTAAGTACCAGATTGCCATCCGAAACTGACACTTGAGAACGGACGTAGGCATGTAAGGAGTTATTCGTCGGGTTGGTACTCGTTTGTGGCGTCCAGAGTGTTTGGTCGAGTGAAGGGGCATCAAATTCATCGTACCAAGCCAACTCCCAACCCGATCGCTGAGGTGGCTCTGCATCGACAACGTTCACACCACCGATTAACGTGGCAATCAGCAGCCAAAATGATCGAAGATCTTGTCTCATCATCAAACCGTTTCCCTAAATCGCCACCCAAGATTGGCCTTGAAAAAGCGGCCACATTGCTCGCAGGTCAAAGTAGTCTGATAAGAGATTTCTGTCCAATCGTTGGGTTCGATCTGCCAAAAAATCTCCGCAACAGACGAAATATCACATCTGGTAACGAACTGCTTTTTGACGGTCTCAATCCTTGATCGTGATTGCAGGATCAGATCGAGTCAGACCATTTTCACGACTGCCAATGTTTTTTGAGCAAACACGCTATACTGACCGACCCAGAATGTGGTTGTAATCATCAGGAGGAAGAAGAATGCGATTTGGCCGAATCAGTACAGTGACCGCGTTTGTGTTCAATGCATTTGTAATCATCGCATGCATCAGCATGAACGGATCGGCCGACGCAGACGACTCTCAATACGCAGTCGTCGTTTCGACGGCGACGCAAGCCGATCAAGCCTGGGGGGCTGTTGTTTCAGCCCTCGTCGCGAAACACGACGCCCAAGTGTTCACCTACGACAAAAATGTCGACGAGACGCTGACTCAACTCCAAACCCAGTTCCCACGTTATAGCTGTTTCGTCGCAACGCGAGAAGAAGCAAACCGCGCATTTGTACGACAAGTCCACCAGCTGACTCGCCAGCTTGATGATGATCCATACACGGACACGCTTTGGGGCATTCTGACAGGCTTCGACGCCGGAGATGCCTTGCGAATTGCCAAACATGATCAGCCGTTAACGGTCCACAAAGTCGCAGCGGGCACAGAGCTTGCGATGGAGATGGTGGAAGAAGGCATCTGGTATTGCGAGTTACAGCAACATCGAATGGTCCAAAAAGCGAAAGCTGGAATTATCGAAGAAAAAAAAGGGCCCGCTGACACAACCAAAGCATTAGTCGACACGCTGAATGACTATCAACCCGATCTGTTCGTAACTTCTGGACACGCAACCGAGCGAAATTGGCAAATTGGTTTCCGCTATCGCAATGGCTACTTCAAATCAAAGGCCGGTCAATTGTCAGGTCTTGATACGCAAGGATCCGTCTACTCGATCAACTCGCCAAATCCTAAGCTGTACCTACCGATTGGTAACTGCCTGATGGGTAATATTGACGGGCCGGATGCCATGGCCCTTGCCTGGATGCACAGCGCTGGAGTGAACCAGATGATTGGATACACAGTACCCACTTGGTTCGGCTATGGCGGCTGGGGCTGTTTGGATTATTTCATCGAACAACCCGGTCGTTACACATTTGCCGAGGCCTTCCATGCCAATCATCACGCACTGAATCACTGTCTGGTTACCGGCGAAGGGAATCAACGAGGATTAGCATTCGATCGGGATGTTGTCGCCCTCTATGGCGATCCGGCCTGGAACGCGAGGATGGCAACACAACCCAACGCCTATACGCAAAGCTTAACGGAATCCGACGGTATCTTTACCTTCACCATCGAAGGTAATCGAGGTGAAGCAAGTTTTCAGCCGATTAACAACAATGGCTCTCAGCGAGGTTGGCGGCCCATGATCGCCTACTTGCCCTATCGAATCACGAACACCAAAGTGTTGGAAGGAGATGAATTAAGCCCCGTCATCACCGATGATTTTGTCTTGGTTCCCAACCCTCGCGAACACGACCCAACTCAGCCCTATGTGGTTCGATTCACAGCCGACCCCATGAACTAGCGAAGTTGGATCCAAGCTGGATACTGGCCGAACTATTAGGCTCGGCGGTCGAGAAATCCCCAAAATCCGTTGGAGCAATGGCTGATCCCAAACAATCGCCGCCCACTTCCAATGGACCGCTCCACACTTCTATTCTGCGTGGCAGTCTGAACGCATCATTCCGGCTGATGAATCCTCAGACTTCTTCGACGATGCCTGTGCTGTCCGAGAAGCTGTCAACCGAAACTCCGAGCCGTTGCAGCATCGTGACAAACAGATTCGACAGCGGAATGTCTTCGTGAGCAATTTCTCGTTGCCAAGGCTCTCGACCGCCAGTCCAGGGTCCACCCGCGGGCTGATCAGGTCCATAATTGAGATACTGACCGTGTTTGAACCCCATCCTTTTTCCACCGGCAAGAATCAGCGGATAATTGCGTGACAGATGAAACGCGCTCGAAGCAGACCCAAACAATAATAATGTGTTGTCTAACATATTCCCGTCGCCACCCGTTTCAGGAGTCGCTTTCAGCTGATTGGCAAAGCGCACAAACTCTTCGCAGAGAAACTGGCAATAAGTTCCGAAATTCTTCCAGCCACCTGGTTGTTTTGTATTGTGCGAAAGTTGGTGAGTTAGATTGAAGCCCACAGCTCGACCCAGATAGTCACTGATACCCACACCATTTTCTCGACCGATCTGATAGCTGGCAACGCGCGTCGAATCCGTCTTGAAGGCAAGATAAATCAGCTGAAACATCGTTTGCAAATAGTTGCGAGGATCCTCTGGTGTGACATCCAGTTTCAAATGATCGACATCAACCTGCGGAAGTGGAATATTTGTCCAACGCTTCGCCTTTTCGATTTTGATTTCGGTGTCACGAACCGATTGGAGATACTCATCAAGCGTTTTCTTATCGGTATGTGACAAAGTCTGGCGTAATGACCGTGCGTCGGACAACAAGTCATCCAGCGCACTCTGGCTCAGCGCAAGTCGGCGCACCGCATCCCCATCGCTTTTCACAAACAACATGTCAAAAATCCGCTTGGGTCGGTGTTCGGCTGGAATCGCTCGACCACTGCGATTGAAGGAAAGCGTGTGCGCGCCGCGAGGAGTTCCGGTTCCACCATCGGTCGACATCACAAGCGATGAGTAACGAGTCTGATCACCGACATGAGCAGCAAATTCCTGGTCAAGCGAGATCGAGTTTCGATAGTCACCAGACGGACCCGTCGAAGCGCCCGTTAAAAACTGATCCGCATTCGAGTGCCCATGAATGCTGCGGACCGAAGGATGTGAAAATCCGGACAACACCGTTACGTTGTCACGTAATGACTCCAGTGGTTCAAGAGATTTCGTGAAAGTAAAATCTTTACCATTGCCATGCGGAAACCAAGCCCAATCTTGATGCGCCGGATCTTCCGCCAAAGGCATTGGCACTCCGTCAGGCATATAGAAGCAAGCGAGTCGTTTTCGATCGGCAGTCTGTTCGGCAGCGTCCGACAAGCTGACCAGCGAATCGAACCAGGGCAGTGCCAGGGCGACTCCCGTCCCACGCAAGAATCTACGACGATCAAGCGATGCAAAATTGGCGGTCATAACGTTTTCTTTCGTAGGACGGACAGACTAGCCTGCAATTTTTCCTCACGAACGACACGGACAGCAAACCCGCGACACCTGCATATTACTTCGATTGAAACAACTCACTGTTCACGATTAACGCGACCATTGTAGCAAGTCCATCTCCTTGTTTGCGAACATCTGCTGTGATCTGATCGACGCTTGACCGATCACTAAACGTCAAAGGCCGCCCAAGTGCGTAGGTCGCCATTTTGTGAACCATGGCTCGCACAAACTGATCCTGTCGATTCTGCAGCAAATAGCGTTTCAAGCCCTGCATGCCATCCAGTTTTTGCCCATTAAATAACAGGCTCGTCGCATCCACGGGCTTGCCGGCAATTTCTTTGCGATAACTGCCAACCGCATCAAAATTCTCGAAGGCAATTCCCCACGGATCAATCTTTGCATGGCACGACCGACAAGCGACCTGATCGCGATGATCCTCCATGCGTTCCTTCAGCGTTAGCTTCGCGATTTCGGGATCGGCCAGGTCGATTTCCGGAACAGCCGGTGGCGGAGGAGGCGGTGGATCGTTCAACAAACTCTCCAACATCCAGATCCCTCGCTTTAACGGGTGGGAATCTTTGCCATCGGAATTCATCGCTAACAAACCTGCCTGAGTCAGCAAACCACCTCGGTTGTTCTGCGGTGCAAGATCGACCCGACGAAAATGGTTTCCTTCCACTCCCACCAATCCGTAGTGCTTGGCAAGTCTTTCATTGACCAGGGTGTAATCGGCATGAACAAAATCCAACACGCTATCATTGTTTTGTAAAATCTCGTGATAGAAAGCGATCGGCTCCTCTTGCATCGCTTCTTTCAAGGCAGGATTGAATTGGCGGTAAAGCTTCCGATCAACCTGAAGGAAGTCCAGTAGTTGCATTCCCAACCACTGGCGAACGAACTGCTCCGAAAAGCGCCGAGACCGCGGGTCAGCCAACATGCGATGCACTTGTTCGGTCAGTGTATCGGCATCATTCAATCGTCCTTGCAAGGCAAGACTCATCAATTCCTTATCCGGTGTACTCGACCACAAGAACATCGAAAGACGAGTTGCCAGTTCTTCCTGATGAAGACTCTCCGTTGCTTCCTGTTCAGAATCGATCTTGACGAGATAGAGAAATTTTGGCGATGACAGGACAGTCGCCAACACTTCGATCACAGCATGTTGAAAATCATCACAGTCGGGGCGAATCATTTCGAACAAGGCCAGTTTTTGATCGATCTCACTTGGCGTCACTTCACGGCGCCAAGCACGTGACATGAAACCCTTCAATAGGGCTCGCGCGTGCACCTTTTCATCGGACTTATCAGCGCTATCGACGAAGATACGAGCGTGCGAGGCAGGCGGCCATTGGGCATGAACGGGAGCCGTAATTTCGACGTAATCGATCTGTACATCGCCTCTCGAGACCGAGCTATTGACGAACTTTACAAACTCGGACGGACTAGGGGTATCTCCCATCTTGGAGACCTTGCGAACCGAGTTGCGCGGATAGATTTCGCTTAAGGGAATGTCCCACTGGTAGAATTGGGGGTTATCCGGAGCCGCATCGATCATGATGTCACGATCGCTGATTCTGGTGGAGGCGGCCGAATCGTTACTTGCCTGCCAGCCGAACTCCAATTGGAGGCTCGGCACAAATTCGTCTTCTACCGAAGCTCGCGCGGCTCGAATGCGAACTTGAAGCATCCCTTCATCTGGCAATTGATCTCCCAGTTCGACAATCCATTTTTGTTGGGGAGGAATGATCGCCACAAAGTTATGATCTGCGGGAACCTCAGGTCGCACCGATGTCGGTTTCCATGCGTATTTCGCCCCTCCATAGCTCCAAGAAACCGGCTCCGTGTGACCCTGACTTAAATCCTTGTAATGAGCACGGTTATGCCTGCGTCGAAACTTGGCGGCTTGCTGCTCCAACTGTTGCTCCCGTTTCTCGGGATCGTCTTGATACTTCTGCTTGATCTCCTCAACTTCTTTCGCCTGACGCTGCCAGGCAGTCGCCGAGGCAGCCTGCATCGAAACACCCCAGTAGATCGGCGCGGGTCGGGATCCGCTCACCGTGGCACGTCGTAAGGCTTTTCGAGCCAAGTCCCGATAAATCCCGAACTGATTCGTCGACATGTGCAGCATCTCGGAACTGTTCTGAAACCCATCCTCTGAAGTCGATTCCGGTGGTAGATCTTTGGAAAAATCAAAGGGAAGTCCAAGTAAATCCTGGAGCACATAATTGTATTCGTAGCGCGTCATTCGCCGAAATGATGAGTGCCCCTGTTCGATGCGGCGCACCCGCGAGGCGACTTGCATCTCAGCAGAAAGCCAATCCACTATCTTGCGCCGATCTTCCGCCGCTAATTCCGCCTCGTCCGGTGGGGGCATTTCACCGTTACTCAGTACAGCAAAAACTTCCAACCACCAATTCACATCGTCTCCGTGAAATAGATCTGGATCGAGCACGTCGATCCGGATGTTCCCCTCCTGGGACTCCGCTCCATGACACGACACACAAGCCTGACGGAGAATCGGCTTTACTTGCGTTTGAAACGTAAGCAGGTCCGGTTTTGGAGCTTCCGTTCCAATGACACGCGATTCATGTTTCTGATAACTCGAACGCAGCGCACCGGCTGCCTTTAATTCTTCGAGTGTCACAAGGTTCGATGGAGGATCGCTGTTAGAAATCGACGGTTGATCGACGCCGAAGTCAGTTTCGGAACCGTGCGAATCCTCCGCAACTCCAGCGACCCACATGCCAGTCAGCAGCGCGAGCAGCGAAACGACCCATCGATTGTTCGAATTCGAGTGATTGCTCTTCATCATGCTGGGGTGGGTACGTCGCGAAAAGTGTTGTCCGTGCAACCGGCGTCTCAGGAAGGCAGGGGAGGAGAGCCACCTGTGACACTTATCCTAACGCGCCGACCGACTGAGTAGAAACTGTGATTTCAGTCGATCGCACCGGAATCAAGCCAACATTTGTTTACATCCGTTGACACTTAATTTCCGAGTTACTTGGCTTGTCAGACCGGGTGGTCGCTGGAACTGAAAGGCAGGCTTCCACCGGGACCAACCAGGAAACGGACCGGGGGTACGAGCGCCTACCGCTGATGATTGTTGCTAATCGTTGCAAACGAAAAAACTGACAAACCTCCAAACCCCATCCCGCAGATGGCCGGCTCCGCGACCAACGGACGAAATTAAGCCGACCAACGGAGCAGTCAAGGATCGTTGAAAACAGCGTAATCAAAGGCGATTACCGTGGGAAACATTCTGCTCGACCTCGATTTTGAGCCTCTTTTGGCATCTTCGCCCTACCACCAGCCCCATTCCCCCAAAAAGCCTCGTCAGATCTAGACTACTGCTACAGCTGCCCAAATCAGCCCGTTCCCCCCAACAATCGTGTGCTTTGCCACTTGCAGCTTGCGCCTCGCTTCCCCTTGGACGGTACGAAGAAGGGTATTGTATGTGCCGGCAGTTCATCGATAAAATGTGGTTTGGAAAATGACAGGTCGCCAATGGTTGGTGACGATGTTGGACATCTTAAACGAAAGGGGACCGATGAAGCTGAAGCATCTTGCAGCATTCGTGATGCTCTTGGCTCTCGGCTGCGCGAAGCAGCCTGGCGGCGACACCAAGACGCCGGCACCAGAGTCCGCTCCAAAAGCGGATGCGGCCGAGACCTCACATCTCGAGCCCGAGACGCAAACACTGGCTACAGTTAGTTTTGACGTCACGGGCATGAAGTGACCGACTGGCTGAGGGGGCAAAATCAAAGCCGCCTTGGCAAAGTTACCGGGTGTAACTGTAGACGAAGTAAAAAAAGATTCTGTAACCTGTTCCGGCTCAGACCTTGATACAGCGAAAATCACCGCTGCAATCGAGGGACTTGGCTATGGGGCAACTGTTGCGAAATAGTGTGGCGATGTAAAATCGCACGATCAAAATATAACGGCCGAGCATTCATTGCTCGGCCGTTTTTTTTTCGAACTTGCCGAATTCCAATTGACCCCGCATTCGCCCCAATTGCCAAATGGATCGTCAATACGATCTGTTCTGGTATGATGTGTTGCAATGCAACCCCTACTCGCTTTGATCACCATGCCCAATCCACTATCGCCTCATCCACGCACCCGCTCGGTCAAGTTCCAACTTCCGAAACTTGCCCTGCTGCTGGCATTCTCGCTCCTCTGCTGCTCCTGCACACGTGCTCCAAACAGCAACGATCCAATTTCCGCCGCCTCGAACGAGACGCAACCAACCGGCTCAGGAAAAACTGTTTCGAAAACCACCGACGCGACAGTCACCGCGACACCCTATGAACACTCTCTTCCTCTAGGCTTACCCGAATACCACGTGTCGGACAGGAACCCGATGACGGTGGAAAAGGTCGCGCTCGGACGGAAACTATTTTTCGACACCGCACTTTCTGTGGATCACAGCATGTCCTGCGCAACATGCCACGATCCCCAAAAGGGTTGGTCGAACGGGCTCAAGGTGGCGGAGGGAGTCAATGGAAAAGAAGGGAGCCGAAACGTACCTTCGATTCTTAACGCCGCGTATTATCGTTCACTCTTTTGGGACGGTCGTGCTGGCACTCTTGAGAGTCAGGCACTCGGCCCGATTCTTAACCCAGACGAAATGGGAATGCCCTCAACCGAAACGTTGATCGTGCGACTTCGCGAGGATGACGATTACCCAACGCTGTTTGACCAGGCGTTTCCCAACGGATTAACGGCAACCAACGTGGCTCGAGCGATTGCCTGTTACGAGCGGACCATTGTCGCGGGCAATTCGCCGTATGATCGCTATGTCGCCGGTGATGAAAGCGCATTGTCGGAGGCGGCAAAGCGAGGCATGGAGATTTTCTTCGACAAACGTAAGAGCAAATGTACGGTTTGCCACGAGCCACCAACATTTACTGCTCTCTTTTATCACAACCTTGGCGTGGGGATGGATCAAGAAAGTCCAGACCTGGGGCGCTATGAAGTCACCAAACTCGAAAGCAACAAAGGAAAATTCAAGGTTCCCACCGTTCGCGATGTGAAAGATACCGGTCCCTATATGCATGATGGTAGCGTCGCAACACTCGAAGAAGTGATCGAACTCTATGATCGCGGTGGTATCCCGAACCGATACCTTTCCACTGAAATGCGGGGTCAGCTGAAGCTGACCAAGCAGGAAAAGCAGGATCTCGTGACGTTCATGGTCGAAGGGCTTAGCTCCGACCAACAACCGACCCCGTAACTTTCTAGCACTCCTACGACTTTGCACCCGTAAAAGACGCGTTCGTGACGTGCAAAGTGGCGGGATCCTGCCAAGCCACGACAATAAAACATAGCGACCGCGACCCTAAGCATATTTTCCGTTAAAATGCTTGCTCGATCCGCTGCCATCTGAGCAAATTGGACCAGCCCTGAGTCGGCAATCTGCAACGGGCTTCGCAAACAAGTCGGCAGAGCTGTGAACGGAACCGAGGCGCATCGCTAATTTTTTAGAAGGCCTTGGCATGACTCAGGGACAGACGCACCCTAAGAAAAGATAGAGGCATCGCAGATGGCACCGAATCCCGAACAAGAGTTTTCTCGCCGTGAACGCCAGATCATGGACGCCATTTACGCGGTTGGATCAGCTACGGCATCCGAGGTGGTCGAGGCTCTTCCCGAAAATCTCGCCAACTCGACGGTAAGAACCTTTTTGCGAATTCTTGTCGAAAAAGGGCACCTCAAGTACAAGCTTGATGGTCAAAGCTATATTTACCGGCCCACACGTTCGCGACCGAAAGCCGCACAGCGAGCATTGAAGCGAGTGGTCAACACCTTCTTCGATGGGTCGATTGAAGAAACGGTCGCTGAACTCCTGCGTTTTCGAACTGTCAACTTGAGGGAAAAAGAAATCGCCAAGATCCAAAAAACGATCGCAAGAGCAAGCAAAGGAAAACGACGATCGTAATCAGAGACACCGACCGATCGGCCGTCATTCGCACACCCGACACCGCGCGATACCGAGACAAGTCGATCGGAACCTAAGGAATCGCCTGTAAGACTTGGCTGATGCTGAGCTGACCATCAACTAATTTAAGCTGCAGATCAAAGAAGCCCGAATCTTCGCCTCGATGAGAAAAAGAAACGGAAATCGCGTCGCCATGCTTTGAGAAGCCCAATGGATGAGTCCAATCAACTTGCTTGAGACTCGGCTTATTAACCGTCGGTCCGGTGGTGTATTCACCTGCTAAGAGCAAACTCAAGATGGATTCAGCTTCTCCGATGCTCAACGCCTGAAGCGAACGGATTCGATATTCCTGATTTCCTACCTTCAGAATGACCGCTTTTTCTGTCCTGGGTTTTCCTGCCCAGAAATCGCCCGTCTGCAGATCATTTTTTCCTGGCGATTCATTCGGATGCCACCAGTTTTTGTAACGCACGTCGAGCACCTTATTGGAAACGTGGCGACCGTCAATCTCGTCCGCACCCTTCACGCGAATACCACGAGCCGCCGTTGGGTAGAGGTTGTAGGTATCGATCTTTTTGATTTTCTTGAGACCTCGTTGCTTCGCAAGATTGAGTACGATCTGCTCTTGTGCATCCGAAAGTGCGGCACCCTTGACGTATTGTGTTTGCACTTTTACATCAGCATCCGAGGATTCCTGACCTTTTGCTTTGGTCTTGATTGTGATTCCATTCGGCATGAAGGGCTTAAATTTATCTTTCGACTTTTCAGACACGTACACCGTGACCTTATCTCCCTTGTCTGGAATTGGCACATTGCCCTGCAGCCCCGGTATAGGCGGTATGCGAACGGCAGGCTGCCAAGCCTCGACCGTAATCACCTGGCCAGGCTTTACACCCGCGCCTTTCATGATCGCTGACACCTTGAGCTTAATCGTATAAATCCGATCACGGTGAATGCCAAAGGCTCTTTCAACCTTTGAATTTGTAAGTCGAGAGGTCACTGAAATGACGTCACCGGAAACAATATACTTCGATTCCTTTTCCAACTCTTCCTGACTCATTGGCGGCAAAGCAGCCTGAAGCTCAACCGCAAACAGAAACAGCATGATGCAGGTAAATCCGGCCAACGATCTTTTCACAAGGAACATTTTTGGTTTCATTTTCTTTCCAATTCCTGTTTGGATTGACTGCCGTGAGATCGAATCAATGCGAGACCCTCGCCGATCGCACTGAAAAACAGTCGGCATAACGCGTTAATTACACTTTGACTGTTCTCGCCTTTCATTGCAACGGATCAAACATCGAATAGTCAGCATGACGAGCACTCAACGATAGCATGCTCGCACCCGCTAACAATCAGTCAGTTACTGGTTAACGCAGCAAATCCTTTCTCATCATTGGGACCAGCGATCAAAGATTGCCGCGAGAAGGGTTTGCGATGTTGACCAACTGGCACATCAGCCGAATCCACATCAGCCTGAGTAACCCGACGACATAAGTCAATCATCTATCTCTCATCCTGGCTTACTCAGGCTAAACAGAGCAGCAGACCGAAGTTGGATGACCAAAACAGTTCTCGGCAATGCTTTCACGAACAATGTGCTTTTGACAGTTCCCAAAGACTGCGAGAGAATCAATACAGATCTCATTACTGGGTTCCTGATTCGAACATGGCTCTCACCGCAATATGACCGACCCTGAGAAAGCGGTTTCGAAAGCGAAAAAACCATGAAGATGATTCTTACCATTATGTTTTCCGCCACCATCGTTTCCAATGGGGAAGCGAGGATCTCTCAAGCCAACCCAACACGTGTCGCTTGCCTAGGCGATAGTATCACCGCAGGTGCCAGAGTCGATGCGAAGACGGAGTCGTACCCAGCTCGTTTACAAGCCATTCTCGGTGATGACTGGACCGTACGAAACTTTGGAATCGGAGGAGCCACATTGATCAAAACAGGTCAACCGAACGTCTGGGCAACGCTTGACGCGGTGAAAAAATATCAGCCAGATGTCGTGGTTATATCACTCGGGACAAACGACACTGTCAGCGGTAATCGAAAGAACTGGGAGCAGATCTCCCGATTCGATCACGATTATTCTGAGTTAATCACCCGTTTGCGGCAGCTCGCGTCAACACCACGAATTGTAGTTTGCACCCCAACGGCGATGGTTCTTGAAACACCAGGGCTCTCGGCCGTGCGCGTGGCCGGACTGCGGGAACGCAAGCCTCGCCTGCAAACCTTATGCGATCGAGTTCGACGTTTGGCTGAAAAACACGCTGGACAAAACGTCTCGTTGCTAGAATTAAACTCGATTCTTCAGCGACGACCCGAACTGCTCACCACAAGTGACGGCGTCCATCCCAACGCTAACGGCTATACAGCGATTGCCAAAGCGGTGGCAGCGCACCTCCACCCCTAGTGGAACTTACTGTTCTTGAGGGTAAAGAAGATGAGCAAGCATTACGGGTCGATGTAATTTCATTTCGCACCGACCAAATGGAAGGCGCATTCCTGAATGCCAAACATGGAACAACACGCGAGCCATGAAAGTTCAGTAAATCAATCATCTCTTGTCAAAAAAAACCCTCGCAGATTTCCGCCACTCCGACGCGTTTAGAGATATTTGCTCTCCCCCCTCTCCTGGTGTACGATGAAATTCGTCAGAAGCGCCACCTCTTTGCAAATGAGATCCTTGCTGCCCCTTTTGGCTGGCACCCCATTTGTCAACTTTTGGCATCGATTATCAAGACTTGCCAAGAGCGGCAATTAAATCGCTGAGGCGCCGAGACCATGCAGGGGCAACGAGCTTAACTTCTAGAAATGAGTAAGTTAGAGTCACGTTTTTACCAGAATAACATCACCAGAATAACGATGACGCTCGTTTCCGCTGCAAGTACCTTGAAAGCCAATTCCGACCTACCTGGCTAATCGATGCCACCCGACTTTTTTCGCATCATCCCCCGGCAACGGTGATCAGGTGGGGCCCGCCCCCAGCATTTGTTGCTTCAGACTGAAATGCCCCGTAATGAGCCGACATTTTCAACGAGCGATACTCGTGTTGACTCTGTTTAACGGCGCGACGACCAGCGCTGAACAAGCGATCAACTTCAACCGTGACATTCGGCCGATTTTTGCCGCCAAGTGTTTCCCATGCCACGGCCCGGACGAGGAGACGCGAGAAGCGGATCTTCGCATGGATATCCGGGAAGCAGCAATTGATCATGGTGCGATCACCGCCGGTCAGCCAGACGAGAGTGAGTTCATTCGCCGAATCCTCTCGGATGATCCTGAAGAAATCATGCCGCCGCCTCAAGCGAATGATCTCTTGAGCGACCAACAAAAACAGTTGTTAATCGCTTGGGTCGAGCAAGGTGCTCCCTATCTTAAACATTGGGCCTTTGTTTCGCCCACCCGGCCGACGGTCCCGCAAACACCCAACACGAACTGGCCCAACAACGAAATCGACCACTTTGTCTACTCACGGTTGGCAAGCGAGGGGCTGGCGCCTTCGCCACCGGCCGACAAGTATACTTTGGTACGTCGTGTATATTTGGATTTGATCGGTCTGCCTCCCACGCCTGAGGAAGCTGACGCCTTTGTCAAAGATCAAGATCCAAGCGCCTACGGAACGCTCGTAGACAAGCTACTGCAATCGAAACACTACGGTGAGCGATGGGCACGAAATTGGTTGGACTTGGCTCGCTACGCTGACACGAATGGATACGAAAAAGATCGCGAACGTAAAATCTGGCCGTATCGCGACTGGGTCATTCGTGCACTTAACGAAGATTTACCATTTGACCAATTTACGATCGCGCAAATCGCCGGCGATATGCTTCCCAATCCAACTCAAGATCAGCTGATCGCCACCGGCTTTCATCGAAATACAATGCTCAACGAAGAGGGCGGAATCGACCCTCTCGAATACCGTTTTTATGCCATGGTTGATCGCGTCGCGACCGTGGGGAGCATCTGGCTGGGACTTTCCACAGGCTGTGCACAGTGCCACACCCACAAGTACGATCCAATTACTCATACGGACTACTATCGGCTGTTCGCACTGTTGAACAATGCGGACGAACCTGATTTCGTGATCAAATCGCAAGACATTTTAGCGAATCGACATGAGCTCCAAGAACGGATCCGTCAGCTCGAAGTCAACCTGCCCAATCAGTTTCCTCCGATCGAAGGTAACGGACCAGCGCCGCAACGGCGTCAGCAGAATCTGGCGAACCAATTTTCCGAATGGCTGAAATTGTCACGACAGAAAGCGTTGGTCTGGAATCCACTCTTACCTAATTCGATGAAAACCAACCTGCCTCGTCTGGAACTCTTAGATGATGGTTCCATTTTTTCCACAGGGGATATCACCAAGCGAGACCAGTTCACACTGCGATTTCAGCGAGATAAATCAGCTCGGCCAATTACTGCGATTCGACTCGAAGTCCTTCCTGATGATCGCTTGCCCGCTGGTGGTCCTGGCCGCGCCTATTACGAAGGTCGAAAAGGAGACTTCTTCTTAAGTGAAATCGACGCACGTCTCGATGGCCAACCGATCGAGTTCAAGTCTCCTTCGCGGAGCTATGGAAAGATCGCGATCGGTAGCGGCAATGCCAACGCAGAAAATGTGTTGGACGATAAGGGTTCGACAGGCTGGTCCACCGCACAGCGAGAAGGAGAACCTCATCAACTTGTTCTCAACCTGGTGACGCCAATTACAAGCGCAGATCCATTGGAAGTTGATCTATTGTTCGAGCGACATTTCGCTGCCAGTTTGGGTCGCTTTCGATTTTCTGCGACTGCAAGCAGTCGTGATGCAAAAGCGAATAGTCTACCGGTCGAGATTGAAGCACTCCTAACTCGATCCGACGAAGAATTGAACGAAGAGGAACACCACATTCTGAAAAAGTATTTTCTTTCCGTTACACCCAAGTTAACTGAGGCCCGCAAGCCAATCGAAGCGTTGAAAAAGCGGCTACCGGCTTTTCCAACGACGATGGTTATGCGAGAGCGTCAACCCGACAATCCTCGACAAACATTCCGCCACCACCGCGGAGAATACTTGAGCCCAAAAGAAGAAGTCGCTCCGGACCTACCAACCTTCCTCTCCGTTCCATCCGACACGGAACCATCAAACCGTCTCGAGTTCGCCCAATGGCTCGTCAGTCAGAACAACCCACTGGTGGCTCGCGTGGCGGTCAATCGTGCTTGGCAAGCGATGTTCGGCACTGGCTTACAACGGACAAGCGATGACTTCGGCAGCCAAACGGACTTGCCAACCCATCCTCAACTGTTGGATTGGCTTGCTTGCCAGTTTGTCGAAGATGGCTGGTCACTGAAACAGCTGCATCGATTGATCGTCAACAGCGCAACTTACCGGCAGCGGTCGCGTCTAACGCCCCAATTGCGGCACCAAGATCCTGCAAATGATTTGCTGGCTCGCGGTCCGCGTTATCGGGTTCCTGCCGAAATGGTTCGCGATATGATGCTCCACAGTTCCGGATTACTCTCGGCCAAAATGTACGGTCCGGGTGTAAAGCCGCCCCAACCTCAGAGTGTGACTGCAGTCGCCTATGGGAATCCGAAATGGGATCCGTCACCGGGCGAAGACCGCTATCGCCGCTCACTCTACACGTTCATCAAACGGACCGCTCCATTCGCCGCCTATGCGGTCTTTGACGCGCCAACCGGGGAAAACTGCGTCGCTCGACGAGATCGCAGCAATACTCCACTGCAGGCCCTGACATTGCTCAATGACGAGATGTACCTCGAAATGTCACGTGCTCTGGCGAGGACGGCGAGTGATCGAGACTTAAGCGATCAGGAAACGGCAACATTCATCTTTCGTCATTTGTTGACGCGTCCCCCCACCGACAAAGAATTGTCGGCGATCGTCAAATATTATCAAACACAACTCTCGCGATTAGAAACTCAACCATTACAGGTGAGCCAGATCACCCACGACAACGAAGCTACCCAACAACGAGCTGCCTGGACGATGGTCGCACGTTCCCTGATGAACTTGGACGAAGCGATCACGAAACCTTAGCAACTGAGAGTCTGACGATGGATAACACAATTCCACAACAAACTCAGCTTGAGCAAACGCGACGGCATTTTTTTCACGATTGTGGTATCGGCGTCGGCAAAATAGCCTTGGCATCGCTCATGTCCAAAACGTTGAGCGGCCCTCGGCCTCTTTTGGCTGCCGAGCACACCAGTCCATTCGAGCCCAAAAAGCCACATTTTCCTGCCAAAGCGAAGCGAGTCATTTTTCTGTTCATGGCGGGAGCGCCAAGCCAGTTGGAACTTTTTGACCATAAACCGAAGCTTGCCGAGTTAGAAGGCAAACCAATTCCGCCGTCTGTGATCAAAGGGCAGCGCTACGCCTTCATCCAACCTGATGCGGCCGTATTAGGTCCCCGCTTCAAATTCGCCAAGCACGGGACGTGCGGTGCGGAAATCTCGGAAGTTATGCCTCACCTGGGCAAAGTCGTAGACGAACTAGCGATCGTGCGCTCGGTCCACACCGATCTTTTTAATCACTCTCCAGCTCAGCTGTTCGTCAACACGGGAAGCGGCGTACCCGGTCGTCCCAGCATGGGATCGTGGCTCAGCTACGGACTTGGTAGTGAAGCCGACGATTTACCTTCGTTTGTCGTCCTTCAGAGCGGCGGCAGTCTTAGTGGCGGAGCGGCCATGTGGAGTTCGGGTTTCTTGCCGTCGGTGCACCAAGGTGTTGGTTTTCGCGGCCAAGGAGATCCTATCCTGCACGTTTCCAATCCGCAGGGATACGACAAGCAGGCACAACGCGACTCACTCGACCTCATTCGCACCTTGAATGAAGAACAATTGCGACAAGTGGGTGATCCCGAAATCACGACTCGAATCAATGCTTACGAGATGGCATTCCGTATGCAAGCTCGCGCGCCGGAACTGATGGATTTTTCACAAGAGTCAGCGGAAACACTCGAATTGTACGGCGTCAAAGCCGGCGATGCGAAAGGCTCGTTCGCCAAAAACTGCCTATTGGCGCGACGACTTGCTGAACGGGGTGTTCGCTTTATTCAGGTGTATCATTCAGGCTGGGATCACCACAGCAACGTCGAGGGCGGAGTCCGAGGACAATGTCAACAAACCGATCAAGCTTGTGCAGCATTACTCCAGGATCTTAAACGAAACGGAATGCTAGACGATACGCTTGTCGTTTGGGGAGGCGAATTTGGACGCACCCCGATGGTCGAAGCCAGCGCAGCGCTCGGTCGCAGCATGGGACGCGACCACCACCCACAAGCCTTTACAATCTGGTTAGCGGGCGGAGGCATCAAACCTGGCATCAGCTATGGAGCGACCGACGAGCTGGGCTTTCATAGTGTGGTAAATCCCGTCCATGTTCACGACATCCAGGCAACCATTCTGCACTGCCTGGGACTCAACCACGAACAATTGAACTTTCGACACCGCGGCTTGAACTTCCGCCTCACGGGAGTGGAAGAACACCACCCCGTCACCGACATCCTCGCGTGAACCCCGACGGATCGCGGCATCCTGCCCCATCATTCGTCGTCTAGTAAACACCGGCCGTGGAGCCACCATCGACCGCCGTCGCAGTGCCTTGAATGTGACGTGCCTGCTCCGAACAGAGGAACAGCGCCAGAGCGGCCACATCTTCGGGACAACCAAGGCGAGTGAGTCCATCCTGGGCGATCAGATCCGCTCGAACTTCATCGACGGATTTCCCCGAAGCGGCCGCGCGTTGCTGAAACAGCTGCTCGACACGTTCGGTTTCCGTCAACCCCGGCAGAATTGCATTCACGTTGACTCCGTCTCGCTTTCCTAACCCGGCGAGTCCTTTGGTGAAGTTATTCATCGCCGCATTCACCGAGCCACCGATCAAAAATTCGGCATCCGGTGTTCGCGCAGCTCCACCAATCACGTTGATGACATGACCTTTCGCATCACGCAGGAATGGCCACAACATCCGGCAAAGGCGCACACATCCGAAAAACTTGAGTGCAAATCCATCGTGCCAAATATCATCCCCTTGTTCCAGAAACAAGCCGGCCTGAGTAGCGCCTGCCGAGTTAACAAGCACATCACAACGCTGATGTCGCTCGACGACAAAATCCAACACCTTCGCACATCCCGCGTCGTCTCTTAAGTCAGTGGTGCAAATGTCGGGACGAGCTGCCCCCGTTTGTTCGATCGCATCAGCGGCCGCCACAAGGTTGGTTTCCGTCGAAGCCACCAAGACCGTCTGCGCACCCTCACTAGCAAATGCTGAGGCCACACCACGCCCGATGCCACGACTACCACCCGACACAACTACCACTTTGGTTTCAAAACGCTTCGTCATCATGATCTCTCATTTGTCTGTTTGATCGTTAGCTGCTGCTACTGCTGCGCGTAAACCCAATAAGTAGCTGTCAAATCCAAAACCGGCAATGTAACCTTTGGCAATGTCCGAGATAACCGAATGCTGCCGAAACTTGTCCCGTGCATGGTTATTGGACATATGTATTTCGACGATTGGGCAGGGCAACATCGCCAACGCATCGCGCATCCCGTAGCTATAATGCGTCCAAGCACCCGGGTTGATCACGACACCATCGACCTTGTCAAAGAACGCTTTGTGAATTCGATCCACCAATTCGCCTTCACTGTTGGTTTGGAAATAGGTCACTTTCACACCCAGCTCCTCGCCCAGTTCAACCAACCCTTCGTTAATCTGGTCCAGCGTGATCGTTCCGTAAAATTCCGGCTCGCGCTTACCAAACATATTGTGGTTGATGCCATGCAGCATCAGAAACGTTTTCATCGTACGGGAAATCTCCTCAGTAATTTCTTAACCTAGTCATTAGTCTTGTAATCAAGCGACGGTATTCACAACCCGACCTGTTTTAGCTGCTTCAACGATTGCATCAACAACGCGAAGGTTTTGTAGACCATCACGTGCACTGACTAAGGGCTGGGCACGCCCACAAATAACGTCTGCAAAATGATCGATTTGCACTGCAAGGGGATCCACAACCTCGAGCTCAACCGTCGACTTGTCAAACGGCTTGTGCCACGACTGTTCGGCTGCCGAACCATATCGGCTGATCCGCATCGTTGGAATGGACAGTGAGCCCATTGTTCCCGCGACATGGTAACAATCGGTATCATCAACATGCGATCGATCGTAACGAGGATCTTCGCCAGCCGTATGTTCCCAACTGTGATCCGAAGCAGCCGTATCCGACAAGATAAAGGTACCCAGCACACCATTCGCAAATCGCAGCGAAATCGAGGCGGTATCTTCCACTGGAAAGCCGCGCGTCGCGTTGGATGTGAACGCCTGAACAGCAATAATTTCGCCACACAACGATCGAAGATTACCAATTTCGTGAATCATATTCAACAAAATCGGCCCCCCGCCCGGCTCACGGCGCCAGGAAAACGGCCCGTCGAAATAACCTTCATTTTCTGCCTTATAAAACAAGACAGAACCCACCATCGCAACAAGCTTTCCGAGCGTTCCGCTTTCAATCACTTCGACAGCTTTCGACATGATTGGGCTGTAGCGACGATGATGTCCGACCAGTATCGGTACTTTTGCCGCCTCCGCCGCTTCGCAAAGTCGGATCCCCGCTTCGAGCGAATGACCAACGGGTTTTTCCACCAGTGCGGGTAGACCGATCTCGACGCATTGCAAACCCTGTTCAACGTGCATTTGGTTGGGAGTCGCCAACACCACTCCTTCCGGCCGATCTTTTTCGATCAACTCGGCGAGGGTCTGATAGAGTGGCACGCTGTAGCTGGCGGCAATTTCCTGAGCAGCGGGTGCCGGATCGACGATCGCTGACAACTGAGCCCGTTGGGCCTTGGCTGCCAAATCAATGTGCCGCTTTCCGATCAAACCTGCTCCGGCGACGGCGATTCGTGTTTTCTGGCTCATGCGTTTTTGGGTTCCGCTTCGTCCGTCAGGCAAATCATTTCAAATCACCCGAACAAAAAATGACTTTCTACTCCACCACGGAGGGGAATTCAGACAACTGGCGATTTCGCCCTACCAATCCACAACTAGCTTCCCATGGTGACTGATAGTGTTCCTAAATCACCAAACTGTCCCACATAGGTCTGGCCGGGTCCGAGCGGAGTCGGCATGGTCAAAGAACCGGTAGAGATTAAATCATCCTTGGCCACTCCGCGACCACGCGCCGACAAACCGTTAATCGTCTCGAGCACAATATCTGCCGGGTCACAACGGTAGTCACCCGTATACATCTCAATCGGATCGCCGTCATCGATTTTCGCGACGATATTCATATGTTCCAGATCCAGACCGTGCCAATCGGTGATGTCGTTCGAAGTCACATAGCCTGCACCCGTACCGCTGTCAGCGATCGAGTCGTACGTGGTCACCTTGCGATCTTGCGGATCGACGACCCATCTTGAACCCGAAATTTCGAGCCCAGGATGCAACACAATCAGCGGATCGATTTCCGCTCGCGTGTAGGGGCTCGTTCGGGGAGCAACATCCTGCAAAAAACGAAAGGCAAATTCGCACTCGATCTTGTAACCGGCGTACATCTCAGCCGAAACTCTTGCCCCATTCTGATAGATGCGGGAACGCATTAACCAACCAACGACTGGGCCGTCGTGACCCTCCAGGATCTGAACCGCCCGCGTCGAGGCACCGACTTTCCAGCCCACAATCGTATCACCTAACAAACGTTCAATCTGTTCCTGGATTTCAAACGCTTCTGCCCTGGACTGCGGAGCATCATCGGCAGCTGGCAGACGCACCGTCCCTCGCGAGAGCCAGGCAGTGGCTAGGTCTTGAGCCAAAGCTTCGAATTTCGGATTCATGCTAACGTCTTGCTTTCATTAGGGAGGTTCATTACCCGTCATGCCAACGGGACGGTAATCTTTTCAATGATCTCACGGGTCAAGGGTCGCATGCCGCGCCACCAGGCAAAGGCTTCGGCCGCCTGCTCAACCAGCATTCCCACACCATCGGCGAGCTTGCCAGCGCCAGCGCTTTGCGCCAAGCGTAGAAACGGCGTGAGACCTTTCCCATAATTCAATTCATAGGCCAGACAGCCTGCACGAAAGGCATCCGACCGAAGTTCTGGTAACGCTTCTCGTTGACTGGCCGATGTTGCATTGATCACCACATCAAAGCGGTCCTGTTTCAGCTCCGAGTACCCGGACGTTTCCACTTGGCCAAACTTGGAGAACTCAGCGGCCAAGTGTTCGGCTTTGGATACGGTTCGATTGACAATTACGAATCGAGCAGGCGATTCGCGAAGAAATGGCAGCACCAACCCACGCGAGGCACCGCCAGCACCGAGAAGCAACACTCGCCGTTCAGCCAGAGGAAAGCCAAGGTTTTGCACAATATCACGAACCAAACCGACCCCATCAAAGTTTTCCGCCAAAACTTTTCCACGCTCGAACTTCATCGCGTTAACCGCTCCAGCTGCTCGAGCTCCATCAGACAATTCGTCGGCATATTGGAACGCATCCAACTTGAACGGCGCCGTGATATTGAGTCCGCGGGCACCTTCGTCACGAAACTTATCGACCGTCGGCCTAAATTCTCCCAAAGGTCCTTCAATCAAGCCGTAGCTGATATCTTGGCCTGTTTCTTTGGCAAAAGTGGAATGAATCAAAGGTGACTTACTATGACTAATCGGATTGCCAATCGCCGCATACTGGTCGGTCATCGTTGATCTCCCGACTCTTGACAAAACTCGGCAACATCGGGTTCGGCATAGAGTACGCCATCCTGCTGCATTTCAGCGATCTGGCTCTCCCGGTAACCCAACTCAGATGCGATTTCATGATTGTGCTGGCCAAGCAACGGGGCGGGGCCTCGAGGCGTCGTATCGTAGTCTGAGAATCGAAAGGGCAGATTCGTCAATTTGATCGTACCCAACAATGGATGATGCTGTTCAATCACCATATCGCGTTCGAGTGTCTGCGGATCGGTCAGAACTTGGTCAATGGTCTGTACTGGCGCTGCAGACACGCCCGCCGCATCCAGTGCTTCACAGCAAGCATTGACCGACGATTGTGACATCGTCCATTTGCGAACCTTGTCGAGTATTTCATCTCGATGTTCATTACGACCAGCCTGCTGATGAAAGCGGGTATCCGCGGCAAAAGCATCCCCGCCAATTAACTGAGCCAAGCGTCGCCACGTCTCGTCGACTTGGGCGGCGATAACGAGATAACCATCCCGTGCAGGGAACACACCATAAACGGTACTTTGTGGCAAATCATGACCTGTCTGCTCAGGTAACTCGGTGCCACCGCTCATCAGATAACCTTGCGTGGCGTAATCGTGCATCGACACCATGCAATCGTATAAAGCAATGTCGATATGCTGCCCTCGTCCGCTCGTGACACGGCCGAACAGAGCAGCACAAATGGCTGATACCCCATGCATGCCCGCATACATATCGGCGATTGGCATGCGAAACAGGGGCGGTGGTTCACCAGGGACTCCGACCAACGACATCGCTCCACTTTTGGCTTCGGCGATTAGGCCGAAGCCCGGACGAGCTGCATCCGGTCCTGTGTGTCCGTAGGCTGACACCGAGCAGTAAATCAAACCCGGATTACGACGTGAGAGCTCTTCGTATCCTAAGCCTAGTTTGTCTAAGGCACCCGGCCGATAATTCTCGACAAAGATGTCCGCCGTATCGGCAAGCTTGTGCATTAAATCCAAGCCGCGCGCATCCTTCAGATTGATGCACAGACCGCGTTTGCCCATATTTTGTTGTAGAAAGTAGCCGCTTTGCCCTTTAACTTGTGTGGGACTCGAACGCCCCGCGTCACCGCTGATAGGTCGCTCGACCTTGATGACGTCCGCACCCATCGCACTCAGACAGCGCGACATGTGAGGCCCAGCCAGAAAGTGGCTGTAGTCAATCACTCGGATGCCCTGTAAGGGCAGTGCTTGCCGGTTCAAAAGAAAATCTCCATCCTACGCACGACAGTGCGTTTCAAACTTGGGTTTCGCGGCACCAATCAGTTATTGCGTCTCGGAATCATCAAACGATGCTCACCTTTTTGCACGATCTGATCATCCTGATTGATCAGCTCCGAATCTAAAATCACGATGCCCCATTCTGGTCGACTCTTGGAGGGACGTAATCCACCAACGGTGAAGCGAACATGCAGAACGTCATTGATTTTGATCGGCAACAAAAAATCCCAGGTCCAGCCTAGTGACATTCCAGGAAGAAATCGGTATTCGCTTTGTGTCTTCAATCCATCCGCGATCGCCAAGCCAAACAATCCGTGCGCGACCCGTGTACCAAACGGTGTGGTCTTGGCATATTCCTCATCAATATGAACCGGTGTGTAGTCCCCGGTCAATTCGGCATACGCTTGAATCCGCTCCTCCGTCACCAAGTAGGTCGGGCTAATGCAAACATCTCTGTCGCGCGCATCATCCCAGGTTTTCTCTGGTGTGGTGAATTCTCTCGTGCGAGGCATCACGGCAAAATTCAACGCGGGAGCGGGTTTGTCGGAGCGAGGATCGACGGCCAAAACGTCCGCCACGGCGTTGCCACAAGCCTGCAACAATTCGATCGCTAAGCCGTCAGGAAGCTGCAACCAATTCGGACCCTTTTCAAGTTGAGTTGCTCCAAACCGTTGACAGGCAGCAATCGCTTCGTCTAACTCTTCCACCATGATCCCCAGATGAGCCAACCAACCGCTGTCATGGCTCGGCGGAGCGACAAAGTCGAGATCGCTTATCAGCTGAACACCTCCAACTGTCCAATACTGCTTGGGAGACGTAGAATCCCCATCGACTTGGCGCATTTCCATGCCGAGCGCTTCGCGAAAGAATTTAATGTGCCAATGAATATCTTGGACACGAATCGCAACATGTTCGACATAGCATCGGTTCATTGTGTGGGTCACGGGACGGATCTCAACAGGCAAAAGGTTTCGGGAATAATTTGGGATAGATTTATGCCAGCAGCCGGCGTTCCACACCTTTGATACAAGCGACCAAGGTTTGGTTAATCGGTGTCGGCACGCCCACCTTCCAACCCTGTCGCACCACCGCACCGTTAATGTAGTCCACTTCGGTAATTGATCCTTTTTCCAAGCTTTGCAGAATCGATGCCTTGAACTCTAAGGGGAGCCCATCGGCTGCCTTCACCCATGTCTCTCTTGGGTCAGTTGTCGAAAGAACGATATCGCTGGCCTGAGCGACGGCCATCGCTTCGGCCACTGCGGCGAGGGCACAATCCACAACTTCTGGTGTTTGATACAAATCGCCATAGGTCAATCCAGTGATTCCACTCAAGGCACCTGTCGCCACATTGATCAACAACTTATCCCAGATCGTCCCCAGGATGTTGGTGGTAACGTGCGTGAGCAAATCCGCGCGATTAAACAACTCGGAAATCTGTTGAACGCGATCGGAGACGCTTCCGTCGAGTTCGCCAATATACGTATCCCTGCCTCGAGTACCGATGATTACATGGCCAACACCCGCTTGGGTGCCACCCGCATAGGTTTTCCCGGCAAGCACACGAT
The DNA here is from genome assembly GCA_029243025.1 of Pirellulaceae bacterium. Taxonomy (NCBI): domain Bacteria; kingdom Pseudomonadati; phylum Planctomycetota; class Planctomycetia; order Pirellulales; family Pirellulaceae; species Pirellulaceae bacterium. The sequence goes on from JAQWSU010000045.1 coordinate 1,058,867, forward strand.
CACGGCCAACCATGTCGGACAAGATATCCTCGTGCCCCGCGCCATTTTGGAGCGAAAGCACAACTGTCTCAGGGCTCAACAATGACATTGCCGCCTGCATCGCCTCACTCGTGTGGAACGATTTGACCAACACGATCACCAAATCAACAACACCGACTTCCGCAACCGTTGTGGCAGCACGCACTTTGACCGTACGGTCTTTCCCGCCATCGCCTAAAACCAAACCGCGGCCATTCATGGCTTCCACTTGATCCTGATTGCGGTTAACCAACCAGACATCATTCCCGGCCTCGGTCAAGACTCCACCGATAGCACATCCCAACGATCCGGCACCTAGTATACAGATCTTCAACAAACAAACTCCTGGATTGACATCTGGCCGTTTCCAAGAATTCACCCCAACACCTGCGATCTCATCGATGGACCAATCACGCATCCCGAGGATTCTTGTGGCCCACCCGAATGGGAGCTCGGTGAGCAAGAAAACAGTCGTCCATGGGTAAATCCTGGCCGGATTGTAGAAGATTTGAGCCGCCAGTTGTAGCGACCCAACCGAACGGCTGAATCCGAATCGAGCGGAGTCCCCCGGGATCTGCCCAAGACAGGCGCTCTGCTTGGCCATGGATCCTTATTGGGACAATCGATCGCAGCAAGTACAGGTGGCCGTACTTTTCAAGAATTTTGGATTTCGGTCTGAGATTGCGACCTGGCGGAGGGGGGCTTTCCTGCGATCGGTATCTCCGAACTCGAGTTTGTCGTCGCGAATTGCAACCACTCGATGGGCGCATCATTGCGGACCAATCCAGGTAAAGAGTATTCTGTCGGTCAGATCTACCGTGATGTTGTTATACCGTGATGTTCCAGTTAGGACTTATCAATTCACAAAAGGACCTCGAGCCTTGAAGACAGAACCAAACGACAATCGACTGCGACGATATCTCCTGCTCATTTCAGGCCTTTGGTTAGTGCCCGCGTTTACGACGATCGCTGCCCCATTGTTGCAGGCGAACACGCCGATCGCAGAGACCACAAAAATAGAACCGGTCGAAAGCGATATGCATGAGTTCATGGAATACTTTTTCCAACCAACTTACAAACGACTCAAGGCTGCCATGGCAAACGAGCCCAATGACAAAACGGGTTGGAAGGAAGTCAAATCCAATGCTTTAATTCTGGCTGAGGGCAGCAACCTATTGCTTACTCGAGCGCCATCTGCTGATGATGCAGCAGACTGGAACAACCACAGTGTGCAAGTTCAGACCTTCGGATCCCAACTGTACAAAGCGGCCAAAGCGAAGGATTATGCTACTGCCAACCGCAGCTATCGAGCGATGATCAAAAACTGCAACGCTTGCCATCGACAGTTCGAGAATGGAAAGCACATTCTCAAACCGTAGCGATCACCGTTTACCGCGGCAGCATCGGAAGGCCGCAAAAGATCTCTGTCGCCGACGCCAAATCGTGATGAATAGACCAGGCAGCTGACTTGCAGCAGATCCACGGAGCCTGAAAAGGATTATTCACCGGTCCGCTCTGATCCAACGACCCACCACACTCCGAACAATCGCCATTCAAACTGGCAAGACCCGCAGAATATCGAGGAAAGACCTTTCTTCGGCTCCACCTGAGACATCAACAACCGAGGCCTCGATTTGCCAAATCGTCAAGCTGTCGCCTAATTGGCTACTCCTTCTTTTTTTCAGCCCTACCAGGAGCGGCAAAGAGTTTTCCATCGTTGAACCTCGGGTAGCCCATCCAATCGCGCATGTCATCATGAACAATTGTGCAATTGGGAAGAGCCCGCCGAAGCTTCTGAACACCCTGAGACGAAATAAAAGTACGGCTAATATCCAGGTCACGTAGGCCGTTCAATTGAGCGAGCTCCTCGACCGCCACATCCGTAATGAAGGACTGACTCAGCGACAAGCGTTCGAGCTCAGGAAGATTCCTCAACGCGGCTACACCTGCATCGGTAATCTGCGGACGGGACTTCGCCAACGAAAGACCAACGGCGGAAAGTTCCAGTTCGCGCAATTTAGTCATCCGTTTGAGATGGATGAGGCCAGCGTCGGTAACCTTTGTCTGGCAAAGATTCAATTTTTCGAGGTTTTTGAGATCAGCAAGCTGCGCCAATTCGTCATCCCCAATGTTCACATTAAGCAGGATTAGCTCCTTGAGCTTTCCCTGTTTCGCCAACTGACGGATGCCACCCATTCCTAAGCGTGATTGCGTTAGATCAATCTGCTCTAAGGCTGGAAGCAATTCCAGATAGCCCATCAGCGAATCAATTTCCGGTGCATCATCAACATCACCCTGAGCCGATTCGGGGCGATATCCTAGGTCGATGCTCCGAACCCAACCATCCACCAGGATGGCAGACTGTCCGTATTCGCCCAACTGCTCCAGCGCGTATTGCTGCCGGCGAAGCCTTGTAGTTTTCCACACATAGGGAGCAAGGCAGACGGCAAGCAGTGTCGTTCCGACAAACAGCCAAACCAATCCGAATTGGATTTTTTTTCGAGGGGCGCACAAGTTGCCGCCAGTGTTCTTCTGAATCAACCAGCACTTTTTTCCAAGGATGTTCCACCGAGCTTCCGGATCTGGTTCAATCGTTTCTCAATAGGGTCGATTGCCGAATCGCCAAGCAGATCAAGACCGTCCTGTGATTCTAGATGGTGAAGAACTGCGTTGGATTGAAAGTCCACCCCTCCCCAATCGTTCGGATACCCTGGTTTTCGGTATCGCAACGATTACTGAGAATGTATCATACGACTTGTTAATGGTTTCATCTGGAAACGCTGCCTCGCCGGCCTTGCCGACGGCACGTCGTGTAAATCATCGGCGATTCAAAACGTGATGAGTCTAGCCTCGTGACACTCATACTTTGTTCTTTGACGAGAGAATCGGATCACCCAGCCTACGCAAAGCTCGTTTCGATCTCACGCATCGGCTTGAAAACATGGCGATGCCAACACCAGTTTTCCAATATCACATTGATTCTATGGATGGATCGTTACCGTTGGCGGCCACAGCCAAGAAAGCTTCAATGTTCATTTAGCCAAAGACGGGTACTTATATGTTTGGTCAGCTCATTACAAAACTTGTGATGATTGTTGGTTTCGCTTTGATTTCCGCCAGTAGCATTTTTTCCCAGGAGGCAGCCAATTCGCAGCAGTGCTGGCAAGGAACCCTCGATGTGGGCGTTGCCAAATTGCGTCTACGTTTTGACATCGAAGAGCTCGGAAATGACAAATACAAATGCACGCTAATTAGCCTTGACCAGGGCAATGCCAAAATCCCGGTGGATGTCTGCACGATCGCAAATGGCCAGATTGTCATCAAGTCAAATACCCTCAACCTGACCTTTGAGGGCCGCTATCAGAACGGAAAGACGAAGATTGCAGGCAAGTTTGCTCAAGCGGGAAAAACCTTTGATCTCAGCCTCACGCCGGTCGATCCACCTGCCGTGAGCCGGCAGATCGAGTGTTGGCAAGGCACCATGAAAGCGGGCAGCCGCTCGTTTGATTTTCAATTTCGTGTCTTGGAATCCAACGACAAAGGTCGAACGGTCGAACTGGACAGTTTCAGTGAAGGCCTCGGTGGCGTGGAGGTTAAATCGGAATTCCGAGCTGACGGAGTCACATTTGAAATCCCGTTGAGCCAAGCTCGTTTTGAAGGCAGCTACAACGACGATCAGACGCAAATCTCAGGTCACTGGCTACAGGGTGGGGACAAGTTTCCATTAAAGCTCGCCAAAGTGGCACCGTCGGATACACGATCTGTTGGACCGCTGAAACGGCCGCAGAATCCCAAGCCACCTTTTGCTTACAATTCGAAAGATGTTACTTTCGAGAACCTCGACAGCAAAATCACTTTGGCAGGTACGCTCACGACGCCGAAAGGGAAGGGCCCCTTTGCCTCTGTCGTGCTGATCACCGGGTCCGGTCCCCAAGACCGTGATGAGTCACTGTTAGGGCACAAGCCATTCTTAGTGTTGGCCGATCATTTGACCCAAGCCGGAATCGCCGTACTTCGCTACGACGAGCGAGGTGTTGGTAAGTCGACCGGGCAGTTCGACGGTTGTGACTCCCAATGTTTGTCGAAAGACGTCGAGGCCGCCATCGATTTCCTTAAGACCCAACCGGAGATTGACGCTACAAAGATTGGCTTGATAGGTCACAGCGAAGGTGGATACATCGGCCCGATGATTGCGGCTCGCCGCAACGACATTGACTTCCTTGTGATGCTTGCTGGTCCCGGCGTACCAGGCGAACAGATTATCATTGACCAAACAGAGAAGATTGGCCGAGCCGACGGGACACCAGAAGCCGTGCTAACTCTTAACCGGCGACTTCAGGAAGCCGTCTTTGCTGCGATTCGATCAGCCGACAATCAGGATGTGAAAAACGTCATTCGTCGCGAGCTCAACAAGTTCGCCGAGTCGCTTTCCGAGGATGAAAAAGACAACGAACTCGTCGAAAAAGCCCAAGCCGAAGTGACAAAAATGGATGATCCCTGGCTTTTATTCTTTTTGACCTACGATCCTCGCCCCGCGTTGAAAGAAGTTAAATGCCCCGTACTTGTTCTGAGCGGTGCGAAGGATCTGCAAGTCACTCCTAGCTTGAATCTGCCCGAAATTCACAAAGCGTTACAGGCCAACGCCAACAGCCAATACGAAATTCATGAACTCCCCAACCTAAATCATCTTTTCCAGAACTGTGAAACCGGCTCACCATCCGAGTATCGTCAAATCGAAGAAACCTTTTCACCGACGGCAATGGAGATGATCTCCAACTGGATCAATAACCACACCGACTGAACGTTCGCAGTGGCAATCGGTTGATCCAGGCGTCCCAGCAAAGCATGAAGGCGTGAAATGGAAACTCGTTTTACAATCTTATCCAGCCTGGTCATGACCTTAATGGTTGCGACCAACACTTGGGCAGACGTCCAACTAAGCAACCTATTCACGGATCAGATGGTACTGCAGCGTGAGCTGCCCGTTCCCATTTTTGGGACGGCCTCACCGGGTGAACAAGTTTCGGTCTCTTTCGCAGGTCAACTGCAAACCACATTGGCGGATCAGCAGGGCAACTGGATGGTGAAGCTTGCCCCCCTAAAAACGTCTGGCACAGCACAACAAATGGTCATCAAGGCAGCCAACACGATCAGGCTCTCGGACATCCTGGTGGGGGAAGTTTGGCTTTGCAGTGGCCAATCCAATATGGCGGGCAAGTTTTCCGCAGCAAAAGGTCGTTCCATCTCACCACAGGATTTGGCCAGAGATCATGCCGGATTCCGTTTCTGCAACAAGAACAGCGGATGGAAGTCACTGAATGAGAAGACACAAGCCAGCTGTTCTCAGGTTGGTTATTTCTTTGGCATGAAACTGTATCAGGAACTCGGCGTGCCCATCGGTCTGATCCAGCGAGCCACTTCTGGCACACCCATTCAAAGCTGGATGGAGCAATCGGTTGCCGAAGAAATCCGCCAGGAGCTGGCGATTCCCAAACATTGGGGCGATCCCAAGCAACCCAACCGAGCACACCGCGAATATGACGCCTGGATTCGCCCCCTGCTGCCTGTCGCATTTCGCGGCGTGATTTGGTATCAGGGAGAACGCAACGCCAAGACACAAACAGGCTGGGAGTATCAGCATCTGCTCAAACGACTGATCGAATCCTGGCGGAAAACCTGGGCAACGACGAACGGCGAACCGCTGCGAAAATTCCCCTTTTACTACGTGCAAGTCCCATCCCAACAACAAGGGCAAGAGTATCCCTGGCTGCGGGACAGCATGCGGCGAGTGCTCGACACAACAGACAATACGGGCATGGCGATTTTCTATGATCACGGTCCCGACTTACATCCGAAAAACAAAAAACCGAGCGGCGAACGACTCGCGCTTTGGGCTCTCGCCAAGGACTATGGTAGATCGAAACTGGTTCATTGCGGCCCGCTGCTGGACCAAGTGGCGATCGTCGACGACAAGGCGATACTAAGTTTCCGACATGTGGGGGGAGGCCTGCAAAGCATGGCCGGTGGCCCACAGCTTTCTTTTTTTGAAATCGCCGGTACCGACGGCCAATACGTTCCGGCGCAAGCATCCATTGTGGGTGACACGGTCATCGTTCAGAGCGGCAAAATTAGTTCACCTGCCTTTGTACGTTACCTCTTCTGGAAAGGTGAACCGAATGCCGAGATCAGCTTGATCAATGCCGAAGGCCTGCCGGCTTCATCCTTCATGACCGACAATCTGAAACCCGTGAGAAAATCCCTGGGAATCAGCCAATCCAAGTCGACAACCGATCGCGATACAAAACGGTCGACAAAGGGGAAAAAGCGAGACGACAATCGAGCTGCTCGTCGCAGCAAGGACACGGATGCATGAGAACTGGCAGAAATCATTTCTTCCCAAAACGCATAAATGGCTGATAGACCTTGGACCATAAGATGAGACCCAACACCCTCGGTATCGCCGTCGCTTTCAGTTGCGTTCTCATCGGCTCTCGCATCGATGCGATGCCCCCCGCTGCGCAGTCAACCAGCTTGCAACCGTGGACGTTCATCAGTCTTCCCGACTTTTTGAATTTTGATATTGAATACCCACAAGCGGGCTGGGAAGACGCACTCGGCTTTATCATGAACTCGATGAAGAAAGAGCAACCGGCATTTGTGATGGTCGCCGGTGATCTTGTCATGGGCCATTGGGGAACTGAAAAAGAGGAAATCGACAGCTGGGCAAACCGATACTATCCCGCTTGGTTGCAGCGGTTCAAAGATCATGGGCTCCAAGTCTATACGGCAATCGGAGACCATGAGATTGGTGATAACCCCTGGCGGGGCGCCAAAGCCAAGGCGATACCTTTCTATAAAAATGCATTTCGAAGACATCTCAACATGCCGCTTAACGGTCCCAAGCACTTGCTGGGTACGGCCTTTTACTGGATCCACCACAAGGTTTTGTTTGTTTCCGTCGACGTCTTCGAAACCGGCATCAGCAATCAGGGCCAGGTTGCAGCCGGCGTGACGGGTCAACAGCTACAATGGTTGGATCAACTCCTGAACACACATCGAAGCCAGGTGGATCACATCGTGGTGATGGGGCACACCCCCGTGCTCCGACCCGTGCGAAAGTTCAGCTCGTCCGGTATGCTGACCGTCGAAGGCCGAGAATCGCCGTTCTGGCAAACCATGGCCCGTCACAACGTTGATCTGTTCCTTTGCGGCGAGGTCCATGCCGTTACCTGCACACAAAAAGACGGTATTCAGCAGGTGGCCCATGGCGGCTTGATTGGCCGAACGACCAAGCCAAACTACATGGTCGTGACCGTACATCCCAACCGTCTTGAGCTGACCCTCAAGGAAATCGACCTCGTCAACGGCACGGGCAGGCTATGGCAACAAGACAAACGCAATGGCCCCTGGGGCACCATTACCATTAGCAACGACCGCAAACAAACGGGCTTCACTCCGATCGGTCAGATCACTATTAAAAAACTCAATGGCAAGAAATCGTTCGAAGGAGCCGGCGGATTTTTCGACGGAGCAGAGAATCTCGAGTAAAAGAAATTGACAACCATGACCATCACGGAATCACTCGAAAAAAATGACCTTTTTTTGAGCGGCCATCCACCGAAACACGCAAACGCAAACAGGAAAAACCAAAGACGCACCCCATGAAAACAAAGTTATGGAAGGAACGCTGGAAAAACAATCGAATTGGTTTTCATCAGGAACAGGTGAATGCCCACCTGCAAGACTTTTGGAGTCGCCTCAATCCGAAGCCGAAAACGACCGTATTTGTCCCGCTGTGTGGCAAAAGCAACGACTTGCGCTGGTTGAGGTCACAAGGCCACTCGGTCTTGGGCGTTGAGGTGAGTCCGATTGCCGTGCGAGATTTTTTTGCTGAGAACCAATTGCAGCCAACGGTCAGTTCACAGGGATCTTTTGAACGTTGGGAAGCAGATGGAACTGCTATTCTGCTCGGAGATTATTTTTCCTTAACGGCCGAAGATGTAGAACAATGCGAGACGATCTTTGACCGAGCTGCCTTGATTGCGCTGCCTCTAGAAATGCGTGTCGACTACGTGGAACACTCTCGTCGCTTATTCCGCGGCGGGCGCAACACTCTACTGTCTACCCTCGAATATGATCAGTCGACTGCAGACGGTCCGCCCTTTTGCGTGATGGAATCAGAGGTGCATCGCCACTTCGGCAACGACTACGCCATTTCGCTCTTACGTACGACCAATGTCTTGGATGAATTGGGCGGACTGAGAAAACGTGGCGTTTCCACGGTGGATGAAAAAGTCTTTCAGTTAATCACCAACCGAGACTGAGAACTGTCGATCTCGAGACTCACGTCACTGGAACAGCTAGATGACACCTGGCTTCATCAGATAGCGATCTCAGCTTGAATGAGCAATCGATTTCAGATCGGAGAAAACGCACTGACCGTTGTCTTACCATCTTCGACAAGGACAAAGGACGACTCTGGCACTTTTTCCCAGTGTTTCGAGAGTTGGTCGAGCGGTTCGGATAGCACGATGACCGCACCCTCGGGCAGCGGTTCGTAGGTTCCGTGGATATTGCAAAACGCTTCAATGTGTTGACTGTGATACTGCGTGCGTGACTGCTGATTACTTGAGTAGCGAACCGACCACAACCGCGATCCATCCGTCACGCAGGCACTGAATTGTATCGGCTCTCCAATCCCTTCCGCCTTGCGGACTTTTTCGACATGCCCCATCGTGCGAGCCAATGCCCTGTACGGATCTTCTTTCAGCCCAAACGTGATCGCGAGGTAAAATAAGATTTCCGAATCAGTGGAACCAGCAATCGAGTTGAACAATTTTGAATCGACGTCAAACATCAACCGGCGTTTCAGCTGATGAAATTCAGGAATAAATCCATTGTGCTGAAACAACCAGTTTTCAAAACGGAACGGGTGGCAGTTTGTTTTCTGCACAGGTGTTCCCGTCGCTGCACGAACATGGGAAAGAAACAACGACGAACGAATGTGCGCTGAAAGATTGCGGTAATTCTCGTCATTCCAAGCTGGATGTGTATCACGATAAACGCAGGGCGTTTCGTCGGTACCATACCAGCCGACACCGAAACCGTCACCATTGGTCGTTTCAACGTTTTGTGTCGCTCGCAAGCTTTGATCGATCAGCGAATGATTCGGTCGAACCAAGAGATCACCAAGCCGAATCGGTGGTCCCATGTAAGCAAGCCAACGACACATAAAAGCTTCCTTCCTTTTGATCGCGACTGACAGTTCAACAATGCCAATCGCATATTCACCGATGACGAGCCAGTACTCGCGATTCGAGCCATCCGATCGCCGGATTTTGCCACAATCGTTGAACCGCGTAAAGCGCCGCGCTCCGCTGGCAACTGGCAAGTCACATCGAATATCCACTTATTGGATCGATCCTGGAGCAACTCGCACCAGTTTCACAATACGCCCATCAACGTTCCAATCCTGGACGTAAAGATTTCCATCCTGATCCCAATAGGAACCATGTGTTCCGCTGAGAATCCCTTCCTTCCACTGCGACTGCGGAACATTGAAGTTCACTCGTGTTGCAGGGTCAGGGTTGTGTCCCAACACGGCAATGATCGTATTGCTCTTGTCCAAAATCACCAAACGACCATGTAAATCTGGAACTGAGACATAATCACCTTGGATGGAAACTGACGTCGGCATTCCCAATCCCGTAACAACCTCTTCGATGAATTCACCGTTTAGGTCGTAGTGCAACAAGCGACCTTTCGGTTGATGATTACGGTCACAAATCAACAATCGGGCCGGTTCATAGCGAGTATCAAGCGTCATACCATGAGCGGTATTGAATTCCTTCAGGCCGTTTCCTTTTTTGCCGAAATGACTGAGATACTTGCCGTTTTTGTCGTATCGAAAAATGTGGTTACTTGCATATCCATTCGACAAATAAATGTCACCATTCTCCGCCACCGTAATCGCCGTTGGATTGAATTTCTTCAGCCCCAAATCCGATTCCTCCGGAAAAGGTAACCGCAGGACAATCTCCCCCGTCTTCGAATGGAACTTGATTCCCTCCGCGTCGGCATTTCGAGCACCGTAAATAAATTCAGCGCCATTTTCAGATCGAATTTCCATGTCGTGGAGATTGGAATAGTCTTTCCCCAAGTAGGACTGAACCACCTTTCCGTCCGGCGAAAACACCACGACACCTTTCTGAGCACTTGTGTAAATATTGCCCGCTTGGTCAATCACAACCGCCCCATGCGTCGGCCCCAATGCCGAACTCCCATCGGGTCGAAGCCCCCACCCCGGCACCGTTTCAAAGGTCATTTCCCCGCAACCCATCCGTACAGGATGTTGAGCCTCGTCGGCCGAAACTTCGACCTGCACACTTATTGCAATCAGGATGGCCAGACAGTTGTGTAAGTTTCGCATGTTGGTATTCCCTATCCTTGTTTACTGATCATCAGCTTTTACAACAAATGGCGAATCGCTTCGGTCCCGTCTTCAGCAAGGGGCCGCATCCATTCTACCTCGCTAGGGTGGAATATCTTTATCCAAACCGCCGATCGGTTTGTGCGCTTCGCGGTACAATTCCGCCTTTTTATTATCCAAGGAGCACCAAATCGCAATCAAAAAATTCACCATCGTCAATAAAACCAACAACAACAAATCCCAACCGAAGGGAATGGCTCCTGTACCGCCGAAGTTACCCAACCGAGACAGCAGCGTAAGGCTTCCTAAGAAAGGGATCAGCCAAAGCGATTCGCGAATATCAAGCGACGACCACGGTTTTTTCTCAATCAACAATCGCTTGCAGACAAGTGTGACTACCGATGCCACCACGATCAGCAGTAACAGCACAATGCTCGTCCATCCGCTCCAGTAAACAATCAGGGCAGACACCGTAAATCCCAACGTCGCAATCAAGCGAGGAAAAGGGATGTGGAATCTCTTTTCTGCATTGGGCATATGCCGACGCAAGGAAATCACGGCAACCGGTCCAATCGAAAACGACAAAACAATCGCAGCAGAATTGATCGCAACAATGCTTTTGAACTCCAGAAGTGTTAACAACAAAAATCCCAACAAGAAATTCAGGATCATCGCATTGAGAGGAATGCCCCGACGCGTCAATCTTTCAAACATCGCCGGTAAAAATTGATTCCGCGAGAGCGCAAACGCCAACCGGGCATTTGATCCGGTCGCGACCAGAGCCCCACCCGCCGGACCAATCAAGGCACCACCATAAATCACTGCCGTTAACCAACTGATTCCAAGCGTTGCCGAAATGGCCGCTAAAGGTCCCAGTCCGTGAGATGCCTCCACCTTCACCCAGCCATTTTCAAGCTCGCTTGGATCCAATGCGCCAATGAACGCAATCTGCAAAAGCAGGTAGATAAAGAGCGGTAGCAATAACCCAAAGATCAACGCCAATGGAACATTACGTGATGGGTTACGCGTCTCACCCGCCATGTCCAGCGCGTGCCGAAAACCAATCAACGCAAAGACAATACCGCCAGTAGACACTGCGGATAAAATACCGTGGAGTCCATAAGGAGCAAATCCGGCTGTCTGCGAAAAATTTCCCGTATCAAACCGACTCACAATGAAGGTAATCGCAACCAGGACCGGCACCGCAAACTTCAACCAAGTGATCGCGGAATTGGCGCGAGCAAACGCGGCGGCTCCAATCGCATTAATCAGGATAAAAATGGTCAACAAGAAACCAGCGATACCAAAGCCAAGAACGCTTAAACTGGCGTCGCCGGATTGACCGACTGCTGCACCGTCAACATGAGCGACGAGATCTGGCCAAGTCTGGGATGCGTAACGCATCACCACAGCCACTTCGATAGGAGCCGCCGTGCAATAACCCACCCAAGCAGTCCAACCAATCACCGCGGCCGTGATGTCACCGTGGGTATAGCGAGGAATCCGAGCAATACCGCCCGCCACAGGCAACACACTCGATACCTCGGCAAAACAAAAAGCAACTAGCAACATTGCCACGGCGCCGATCGCCCACGAAATAATCGAAGCCGGTCCGGCCAACTGAGCCGTGAGCAAAGGAGAAAAAAGCCAACCTGACCCTAAGATTCCACCGGCAGCGATCAGGGTCAGGGCGACCAACCCCACCTGGCGCTGCAGCGCAGGTTGTTCCGTACTCGAACTCGACATGCGGCCTTGACCCCGTATCTAACTGACTTCACGCTGCGATGAATTTGGAAATAATCGCCTCTCGCCCTCTTCCTTTGCCAGAATGATACCGAGGAAATTTCGAATAGGCACTAGATCAACAGTGTAATTGAACAAATGGTAAAGCCCCACATGATGATTGCCATGTTTCGTTCTATTCCCAAGCTTTCGCTTGCATATATGTTTGAACATGACGATTCGCGATGATGGATAATTTGCTTGTTTCGCTCGCCAGCACGCCTCAAACCTTGCGGATCTGTTACATCTTCTTGATACCATCTTCCAGCTTCATGGCCACGATTCAATCGAAATCGCGTGCCATCGTGAAACGATTGATCGCCAGACTTATTCGCAAATCACACGCATTGAAAGTCGGTTTTTTGCGTCGCCGAAGAAATCCTTCCTAAAAATGAAATCCCGCCGTTAGGAGCTACCGCTGCGGGATGGACCATCGAACTATCAGGGAAAAGCTGATTGCTGATGATGGGCTTCGAGCTAACTGAAAAATTTGGAGTCACAACTTGAACTAGCCAACTATCCGGCAATCCATCTACTTCGACTGACCTAACAAGTAACGAACACACACATTGTCAAGTCGAATGATCACGTCACCAGTTAACAGCTTTATTGCGTAAAGAGGCAAACCGGCTGGCCAGATCGGAGGTACACGAATCAGGGCTTTACCGCTTTGACGAGGGGTGGAAAAAGGTGTTCTCCTCCACCATCGAGCCCCCCGTTGTGCCATGTTCTCCAGCAAGGATTGATCACATCCGCTGAACAAAGATCAGGTACGGCATGATACAGATTGAACCGACAGCCCAACCGAAGACAAGCACCTGAGAAAGATTGCAGAAATATCGCCGACTGAACGGGATCGTTTTCAAGAATCACGGTCGTGTCAGCAGTCGAATAACTCAGGAAGCAAAACGTGAAACCAGCCATTCATCACAGCCATTCAGACTGAATGGCAATTCTCAACCAACGCAGCTCCGAAGATGCACATAAAAAACGGGCGAACTAAAGAGTCGCCCGTTGGATCATTTCAATCTCTCGCTTCGCACATCATGGCTCAGCCGACAGCCGGTCAGGCTGATTTTCGACGTCGGAATAACAACAGTTGTACTGCTCCAACAATTAACAGCAGACCAGCCGTAGGTTCTGGAACGACTGCCACGCCACGGGCACCTTGCTCGTAACCGGCGTCACTAAAGGCTGCGACGAGGTCCGAGCTGTTGAAGAAGCTGTCACCACTAAAATCGCCTTCAGCCCAGCCTGCTGAATCTCCGCTTTCGTATTTGGCAAAGGAAAACACTTGGACGAGGTCCGAGCTGTTGAATTCGCCATCAAGATTGGCGTCGCCCATCCATGTACCCAACACATCGTGTACATAGTTGACACGCTCGGTGGTATCGGTCAGCGAACCATCGTCGAGGCGATCAGCCGGATCTCCGCCGCCTTCGATGGCGGCCATATAGTGAGCCAATACTTGTTCCTCGGTTAGGGCTTTGTCGAATACGGATACTTCGTCAATCGAGCCCACAAATTGCGTGTCACCACCAAAGATCGGACCACCACCAATATTAAAGGGATTGCCGGAGATACCGAAGCTCTCCTTGTCCAAGTCCTCCAACGGCATCGTGTTATCCTGCTGGAGCTCTTGCTCTTCACCGTCGACGTAAAAATAGCTTTCCCCAGTTTCACCATCTGAGGTCAAAGCAATGTGATGCCATTCTTCATTGTCAAACTCATACAACGAGTTGATGTGCACGTCACCACCGTCGGGTAACTCAGCCCAAAAGTGAACATCGTTGGGCCCAATGAATCCAAACTCAATCGCGTTGTCTTGTCCGAATAGCCCAGCGCGATTGGAGAGTTCCGCTTCTTCAGGATTGATCCATCCCTCCAGCGTGAACGCACTAAGATCGTCAAGAATCGGCTCGACAACCTCAACACCAGAAATATCGATACCAAAGTCGAGCCTGATCGCTTTGTTGTCGGGTAGTCCTGGAAGATCAGGACCGGCAGCTCCAGCGATGTCATCACCGAAGAACTCCCCGTTTCCATCCTCACCCAATGTGCCAAGATTCGGTGCAACGGTACCCGCACCACCTTCTTGATCAAGATTCCAGTATCCGATTGGACCATCGGCCAACACGGCATCAGCATAGGCACTGGCGTGCGCACGGACCGTGAACGACATCAGAATCAAGAGCGTAGTTGGGACGACCGTCCACTTCAGTGAGATACGACAAGACCACTTCATTACTTTTACCTCAAATCAGAGATGGGACCTGATAGAAAACGCCCATGGCGCTAAGTCGGTTTGCCTCTTCCCATTTCCAAATCGAATCGTCCATATCATAACTTAACGAAGCGCAAAGATACAGACAAAAACCTTACGATCATGTTAAGAATCCTTAGCGAGATCAGTTTGAACGTGATCAATTCTGTTCAAACGGTCGGTCAGCCTCAAAGAATTCCAGATGCGAACGAATCGTTTTCACAACTCGTGGATTCCCCAACAAATCGGCTTGAGCGATCGCTTTCCGTGCGGTCTGGCGCGCATCTTCGAAACGACCAGCAGCCGCATAGGCCACTGCCAACGTATCGAGGGCTGTCGGTTCTTTAAATTGGGTTGCTCGGCAGATTTTTTCGGCCAGATCAACGGCTTTGGTGGCATCACGAATTTTTGGGTCTGCGCTGGTGGCCATCACCCAAGCGATATTGTTCCATGGCAACGGATGTCCTTTCCGCAACTGGCTCATCTTTCGGTTTTGCGCCAGCGCATCTGCTGAGCGATCCAGGCGAATCAACAACGCCGATAATTCGACATTTGTCGGCCAAGAGTTGGGATCATATCGGAGTGCCCAACGATAGGCGTTAACGGCCTGGTCATTCTTTCCATCCTGAATCAACAGCTTTGCCACATCGTGCAACAATTTCACGAGTTTGTGATTGGTTACACCCAGTTGAACCCAGGCGTCTACGGAACCGACCTTTTCGTCCGGAATGACGCACTGCTCAAGATAGTCATAGGCTGCCTGCCCGCGTCCCAGTCCAACCATTTGCATTGGAATCGCAATCAGATCCGGCGGAAACTCATCCGTGTACCATTTCCCTTGAAAGGGTACAGCGCCATCTCGTGAATCATTCTGTGACTGATCAAGTTGCTGCAAATCCTGGATCAGTTGTTCGGCTGATACCGGACCCTTATAGACGGCAACCAAATTACCACTCCCATCTAAGAGAAAGCTGGATGGGATCGGCAAGGGTTCTTGTTTCAACGTCATGACACGTTCAATCGCTTCCAAGACCTCGAGTCCCTCCACGTCGACAGCAAGACCGGTAAAGGGAAATCCCAATTGATTCCAGGCGTCTCGAATCTGGTCAAGATCCATGGTCGAGTCTTTGGCAGCCAGTTCAACATTCAAAGCAAAGATATCGACTCCGATCTCCTCAAATTTGTGCGAATATTTCTGCCACTCACTCAGTTCTTGCACGCAGGGCTGACACCAACTGGCCCACAAGTTGATCACAACCGGTTTACCTGAAAACTCAAGGGGAGCGATTTGGCCGTCGAAGGAAACGATTTGCAATTTCGGCAATGGAAGACGTCTGGCCAACCGGATGCGAGTCGCTGCACCAGCAACTGTCTGAGGTGAGGGTTCCACTGGAGTAAGAACAGGAGGATTCGTAACCCAGGGCGTGGCTCGTCCATCACCCTGCACAATCTCATAGCGTTGATCAACCGAGACTCCTTTTATTTCCTCGCTTTCACCGCCGGGCCAATGGACGATAATGCGATCAATATCTTTCCGGTCACCCAGGCCGAAGTGCAGCCATTTACTGGACTGGGAAACAAAACCCTCGCCAGCCGAAACCCGACGCACAAATTTTTCGGTTGCATCATCCTGAAAGATCAGCTCTACCCGAGCGCCGATCGCATCCCGATTACAGCGAATGCCTCGCAGCTTGATCGCAAGAAAATGCGATTTCGCGCCGAGATCATTTTGCAGATAACGAATTCGAGGACTGGTCCGATTGACCGTCCACAGATCGAGATCTCCATCGCCATCCCAATCAACCAACGCCAAGCCTCTTGAATCGGCATCATGATCCAGACCGGCAGCGGACGATACGTTTGCGAACCGGGAGCCTCGCGTATTGAGAAAACAACAGTTGCGTTCGTGTCCGCTCAACGATCGCCCACTGTGGATCAGTGCGCCAAGCGACTTCCAACCGGCCAAGTACCGGGCGGTGCGAACAGCATTTTCACCATCGATATCAGCAGTCGTAGGCGATTGCGACAGAACCCGCCGCCACATAAAACTTCACAAATCACCGTTGTCATCTTCCCGTGTGAGCATCCCGTTGGTGACCACCAGGTCTTCCCAACCATCATTATTGATGTCCACAAAGTTCGAAGACCACGCCCAACGCCCCATCGTCACGCCCATGGGTACCGTAACGTCACGGAAGGTTCCTTGACCAGTATTTTCGAACAGCGTATTTCCTCGTGCAAAACGACGATAATCATCGCGCGTTGTCGATGCTGCATCGCGTTTAAATTGACGCTGATAGGCAATGCGATTACCTGCCGATGAAAACATATTACTCACGTAGATGTCCGGATAACCATCCTGGTTATAATCACCCCAACTGACGGACATGCCAGCCGAAATATCTTCCACGCCAGCTGCAGCTGCAACGTTAACAAACTGCCCCTGATCGTTGCGATAAAGGCAGTTTCGACCGTAATCATTGGCAACGTACAGGTCGGGATCGCCGTCGCTGTCATAATCTTCCCAGGCGGCGGCAAGGCTAAACCGAGTGTTGTCCTGATCCAGTCCGACCTGTTTAGTTACGTCAACGTACTTCCACTCACCCTCATTACGAAACAGAAGATTACGAGCGCCATTATTGGCATCGTGAAAGGGAATCGGGTTGCCAAGTCCAATCGTGCCTTCCGCGGCATCTTCCAGCGTGAAGTAGCCGCAAACATAAATATCGAGGTCACCATCCAGGTCATAGTCGGAAGCAGCCAACGACACGACAGCAGAAGGCGTCCGAAAAGCCGATCGTTGATAGAATCTGCCGAATCCATCGTTTGCCATAAAAATAACGAACCGTTCGGAAGCGATCACCAGATCCTGATCCCCATCATTATCCAGATCGAGAAATAATGCAGAGCGAGTTGCATCGAGATAATCGACCTCTGCGACGGCCGATACATCACGTGCCGTCCCGTCCTCTTTGTGCAGATACAAGCGGTTGGGCAGCCCACCGGGTTCACACACAAACACATCATCGAGACCATCTCCATCGGCATCACCAATGGCAATCCCATGCAGGGCCACAAAATCCAGTCCAAGTCTGCGGTCCAGGGTGGATCCCCAGTGGTCCACACCAGCTCGCATTTGCTTCTGAAAACTTGGCACCCGGCCCAAGACGGTCTCGGTACAATCTTGAAACAAGGTTCCATGACCACTGCGAGAAATGACCTCCTCATACTCTTGGACCGCAATCGATTTCAAGCGTGGTGTTTGACTGGAGGAAACCATCCAGTCACAGAGCCAAACTCCAGACTGCTGAATCGCTCCTTCCTTACCTTGACCCCCCAATTGGTAATAGGCCACCGTTTGCGCGCTATTCTCAGCAAGCTCAACTCGCACAAGTTTAAAGTGGACATGCAGACCATCGTTCCCAATGCCCGCTCTGAGTTGATTCAGCGCTCGCGCCAAGCCATCGGCTGATTGAAACGACTCGTTACGATTTTCTGACGCCGGTGAGTCGGAACGACGCACCTCAAGGGGCGAATCATCAAAGACCGTCTTTAGATTCGAGGGACGCAAGGGTCCACATTCGAATCCATCGCTAACAAAGCCTTTCATTTGATTCCCAGCGACTGTCGCCTGACTCTCGATCAAATGAGCCAAGGCTTTTAGTTGTGACATGGCTGATTCGCTAAAGGCCTCGGTATTCCAACCGTCTGCGGTCGGATCTTCACGATCCAAATCTTGCTTAAAAGGTGTTAGGTACCGTTCGTAGGACGAACCGGGAATCGAAGACAGCGAAGACGCTTTGGATACGGAACGAGTGTCAGAAATATTTGCTTGTTCCGGAATCGGTTCGCTTTTCACCGTCGCATCCCGCGAGCAACCCGTGCCATACCCCACCAACACGACAAGGATCACAATCCAACGCAGCGAAGATCTTCGAATCGAATCGAAATTCATCGCGGTCAACGCAATTAATACCATCCGTCGGAGCATACGACGATCCAAGATAGAGTAAGGATCCAGGAAAGGTTGAGCGACAAGAACAGAAAAAAGATCTCTTGTCAGTATCGTTCAGGCTCCGTTAGGTGTCAACTTTTCCGTATCTCGATCTGGCGATGCATACTGAATCACCGCGGAAGGCAAAGCCTGACGAAGTTTTTGGACGCCACTCTGTGAAATCCCCGTTCCGATTAGGCTTAAGCGTTTCAAGCTAGTGAGCTTACTCAATTCATCCACCGCACGATCGCCCAAGGCGTTCCCGCCGAGATTGAGTCCTTGCAACTCCAAGCCCATCAGGTATTGAATGCACTCGGGGGTCACCCGCGTCCTTCCCAGACCCAGAGTTCGCAGTGACTTCAAACCCGAGAGGTGTGATACCCCGCCGTCATCGACTTTTGTGAACGAAAGGTCCAACGCTACGAGCGATTGAAGCTCGCTAAGATGCCGAAGGCCTTCACCGGTTATCGGTGTGCTGGACAGATTGAGACTCTCTAATTGCTTGAGCGACTTCAATGACGCTAATCCATCGTCACTGATCTCGGTTCGGTCGAGTGCGAGGCCCGCAAGTTGATTCAAATCTCGCAGCTGCTTGAGTCCGTCATCGTTGGCACCCGTATCCCCAAGATTGATTGTTTCCAACTCCGCCAGGTTCCGAAGATGCCTTAGGGCAGAGCCTGTAATTTGCGTCGATTCTAAATCGAGGACTCGCAAACCCGACAACGTCGACAGCTTCTCCATACCCTCGTCGGTGATCTCAGACCGATTCAATAGCAGGACCGTAATCGGCGCACCAGCTTCTCGATTCCGGCGACGATAAATCCCACCCCACCGCTCAATCGACTCCAAGATTGAGTCGACGGGACGAGCGGTCGAGTTGGGTGGTTCTTCGGATCTTTTCTCGGCAACGGCCTCTGGTTCGTCCATTGACTTCTCGGAAGTCTGATCTTGACGACTTGGCCGATCTGCACTGGACTCAATCGCAGGCTGATGACAACCAACGATCATCGCCAGCGCGAGCATTATCGCGATCACTACCTTCGACAGGTTCAAGCAGTCTCGGTAACCAAATTCGAGTAACATGGTGTGCAATTACCGACATGGACTAGTTCGTAACGCCTTGGACGCAAGCTGACTTCGAGGACCCCCTCGACCGCATCCAACTATCCTACATCTTGCTCATTGTCTGGCCGCACACCGATGGATGCAAGGTGCACCGGTCGCGAAACACGAATCCGGATCTTTAGGCATCAATAATTTTCGGCAAATGAACCAAGCCAATTGGACCCGTCCAGCACGAGGGTCGATTTCAAGCGTTTGGATCGGAAACCGTCGACCACCGAGTCAATCAATCGCACAACCCGGCGTTGCCCTGCTCGATTTGGCCTGCAGGGCCAAATCAATTTCACTTAACTTGAATCGAGTGCAAACGACAGAATTCTTTTCAGGCCCCTGGCCATATTTGATGTACGTCGTTGCGACAAAGGTTCCATCCGCTAATCGCTCCAAGTCAGAATAGCCACAATCGGCGTTACCCGTGCCAGGCGGGGTGTCTTCGCCGCGGGCCGCATTATGAAGCAGCTTTATTCGGCACTGCCCCTCTCCTCCATGCAGCAAATCCTCAAAATGACCTATCCAAGCAACATAGTGTCCATAAGTCAAACTAGTTTTTGCTCGGTCTCTCATCGCGACAACGAGACGACCGTCTAAGCCGAACTTTGCCACGTGGCGATCCCCGGTCAAGGCAGCCGGCAACTCCCGAGGTTCGCTCCAGGTTCTCGCGTCATCTTCGCTCAATGAAAACAGCGACTGAAATCGGCGTGAGTTTTCTCGCAAGAGCATCAAACATCGCTTTCCATCCGGCGAGCGAACCACGCATGGCTGGCTCCAGCGCGATGGGACACGAAGAATCTTTACCGCGTCGCTCCAGGTCAAGCCTCCATCACCAGATTCCGCTTGCACGACGAAGCCCGGGAGATCCGACCACATGACCAGCCGAGCTCCATCATCGAAACGATGAATTGTCTTGGGTGGCACTTCGCCCTGAACACCGTTCGGACTCATCGGTGACCAACTCATTCCACCATCTTCGGAAACAGCTTGATGCATGGGGTAGGGTGGTTCGCCACCCCGACTCCAATCGAGTCCATCCGCAAAGCAGAATAAACGCGAGCGGCCATCGACACCGACAAGTCGATGTAACGTAGGCGTATTTGACGTTTCGTTCCAATTCTCTGGGACTGGAAGCGGCTTCGACCAACTGAGACCACCGTCACCGCTGCGCGCAATCGGTCCAATCCACTGCGCGTGCCCGAGGCACCAAGCCGCAAACATCGTCTTCCCATCCGGCAACAACACCGTGTCGCAGTGTCCCTGATAAATTTCTTTCGTTCCTCGCGCGACAAAACTGTGCCTTTTGACTTGACCGGAAATATCAACCGTTGGCAGAGTGATGGCACGGAGCACCCCAGATGACGCACCACGGAAAGTCGGTAACTCGGCTGCCGACACCGAAAGCAAGAAGCACACACTGACAACAGGGAAACACCATCTCATGAATCGATCCCAACCTTCTTGAGTCAAAATGTAAAACTCGCTGCTCCCGTGGAATGGGTCAGCCACATGCATCGGACCCAGCCACCTTCCTGGCAAAGAGCCTAATGGATGAAACGATCATAAAACAGCGATTACCGTCAAATAGAATTCACCCACGATGCATTTCAACCGCAGAACCGACCCGTGGTTTTATCCATGCCAAAACCTGTTTACGAATCAACACCCACGTTGAGGGATCTGAAGGTAGAAGACATGAAGATACCAGTGATCTGAACTTGTATTCGAACAGAATATTTGACAACACCCATTTGGACGGATAATCTGCAAACCTCGGTAAGGAACTCTGGAATCACCTCGATAATAAATCGGCTCTTCGAATGTCCCATGCTCGAATACAATCTGCTGTTTCGGTCAGTTTCACTCGACGAACATCGAGCGATGTAATTCTGAAATCTCGCGACTCATTCTGGGGTCAACCGTTCTTGCCAAGCGATCCCGAGAAAAGGATCGTCGCTAAAAACACAAATCAGCAGCCATGCTGCAGACACCTATTGAGACGATCTTTTTCACCACCCAAGATCGATCGACTGCGACCAGTCGGCTTAGGTCATAACCCTGCTAGTGTCATTTTGTGGAGCTACAACGATGCCTCGCCAACTACCTAACATGCTCGCTCTTGGCCTGTTGCTGGCGCTTTCACAGGTCGCCTCAGCCGTCGATATTTACTTTAACTTTGAGGATGCTGACACCCAGTACGCGATCGACAAGCTCACTGACGATGGCAGCCAAAATGGTCGCTATTTCAACAACGTGTCAACCACAACCGCCGAGGTTCCTTTCGGAAACCGTGCAGCTCTATTTGGCGAACCCGAAGGGCAGGGAGGTGTACCGCCCTTTAGCACGTTAGAGATTCCCGAAACCGAATTTGATACCGACTTTGCGCTAACCGTTGCCATGCACGTTGAAAATCGAGAAAGCGAGCCGGACTTCACGCGGCTCTTCTCCACCTTCCAAGGAACTGGCGGCTTAGTTCCCGAACGGTCCATTTTTCTCGACTACGACCCGACTGGAAGCGTAATTCCAGGCCTTCGCGCAATTGTCAATTCAACCGTATTGCAGACCGATTTTGTGCCTGATGGGATGGCAGATCCTGGTTACCATCATTATGCCCTGACCATTGACGACGGCGACGTCACGATTTTCTTCGATGGCGAGGACGTTGCATCCGACTTTGTTGGAAACGGCTATAGCAACGATGTGATCAATATCCACATTGGTGAAGATCCTCACGACGGCGGAGGCACAGCCGATGAGCAATTGATTGGCAACTTTGACGAAGTCCTAGTCCTGGAAAGAGCCCTTTCAGCTCAAGACATCCAACTGCTGGCGGATGGCAATCTGGTATCCAGCGTCGTAACACCACGCGCTAATGAACGGGCCATTTATTATGACTTCGAAAATGACAGCGGCACACAGTTCAGCGATCGTTTCGTTGCGGACGGTAGCCAAGATGGCATTGCTCATCGACTTGTTCGTGTTGACGAAACTGCCATGACCGCCAAATTTGGAAACGGTTCGGCAAAGATCGAACATCCGATCTCCGAGACCACCTCGATCTTCAGCCAAATCGATCTGGGCGAGGTCGGTAGCCTGGGTGAGCAATTCACACTTTCCGCCGTCGTCAACGTTCCCGATGGAGGCTTTCCATTCGGCGGTTTGACGCGTCTATTCAGCAGTTTTCAGGGCACGGGTCCAATCGGCCCCGAGGAACTGGTCTTTGATTTCGACCCCAACGCCTCGGTGGAAAACATCGGCATGCGACTGCTGCTTCCCGGAGGGGAAAGCGTGATCTCCGATATCACTTTTTCAACCGACGAAGATCATACACTGACGGCCGTTTATGACGACGGAGACGTCGAGCTATTTTTGGATGGCGAACTCGTTGCACAGGGCGAAGCTTCTTTCGGCGAAGTCGATCTCGGTACCACCCCACTTAAAATCGGCGAAGACATCGCAGGTATCGTCAACGAAAACTTCATCGGCCTGATGGATGATGTACTGATTTTGAGCCAGGCGTTGAGTGCAGCCGATGTGGTGGCACTGGCGTCGGTTGGCGCGACAGAATTCCTAGGATTAGTCCCACAACACGAAGTCGGCGATTTTAATCAAAACGGAATGCTCGACATTGAGGACATTAATCTGCTGAGTGCTGAGTCAGCAAGGATGGGAAACGACTTAACTTACGATCTCAACCAAGATGGCCTCGTCAACAAATCCGACATCAAAGTCTGGGCACACGATCTGAAACAAACTTGGATTGGCGATGCCAATCTTGACCAACAGTTTGACTCCAGCGACCTGGTGACCGTTTTTGTCGCGGGATTGTTTGAACAAGACACCGATGCCAAGTGGAATCAAGGTGATTGGAATGGTGATTTACGTTTCGACTCGGGCGACCTCGTTAGCGCATTTGCTGATGGAGGCTACGACCAGGGGCCACGACCAGCAGCGGCCGTTCCAGAGCCGTCAGCAATTGTCTTGATCGGCGTCGCCCTCGCTATTCTCGCTATCCAACGTAAGAAATAGCCGATGATGACACACTTTGCGACGCGACGATGTACGAAACGCCTTCGTGGTGAAATCCTGGAAACCCGAAATTTGTTGACTGGGGTTCCCATCATCACGGAATTCATGGCGAGCAATCAAGCTGTGTTGCTTGATGGCTCATCCCCGCCTGAGTCTCCAGACTGGATCGAACTTTACAATCCGGGTGACCAATCGATCGATTTGAAAGATTGGTATCTCACGGACGATCCTTCCGATCTAACAAAATGGAAATTTCCCAAGACACCTCTTGCTGCGGAGGAATATCGAGTCGTGTTTGCTTCGGGGAACGGAAACCCTGATCGCCTGGGCAATCTACACACCAATTTTCGCTTGCGGGCCTCGGCAGAATACCTGGGACTGGTAAAACCAGACGGAGTGACTGTGGTTAGTCAGTTCGGATCGAACACAAGCAATTATCCGGCACAAGTGACGGATGTTTCCTACGGGCGAATGATGACACCGTTACAGGAAACATTCGTTTCATTTGACGCGGATGCTCGTTTCCTGGCACCCACCTCAGAAATCGACAGCGGCTGGACTCAACCCAACTTTGAAGATACACCCGACCAGACCGAATGGTCATTCGTCAAGTCGCCGGTAGGATTCGGTAGCTCCGATCATCTCCAATCACTAATCAACAGTGACTTGGAATCAACCATGCGCGACGTGAGCGGATCAAGCTTGCTTCGATTTCCATTTGAAGTCGCTGACCCGCTCGCATTCGATACGCTCTCATTCCGGATAGCCTTCGACGACGGTTTCGCCGCCTATTTAAATGGAAGACCCATTGCCGCTCAACATGCGCCAGACTCACCCACTCATGACTCTTCTGCCAGTGATGAACACGAAGCGATAGGAAAGAGCTTTGTGTTCGACTCATCACAACGTGCTGTGTGGTATTCCTTTGAGGATGGTGGTGGGCAAGCCATCACTGACCAGCTATCCGATGATGGCCGCCAGTCACCCTTATTTAACAGCGGAGGCAGTGTCGACATCAAACAGGAGCGAGCTGCGTTTGGAGATCGATCGTTGAGATTACCCGGGTCGCCTGGTCCACCCAACATTTTCAATCGACTGCAAATCCCCGACACGAGCAACTTAGGTAATCGGTTTACCTTGGCGGCACACGTCAACGCGGCGGACCGTTTTCAACGCCTTTTTTCAAATTACAACGGTACCGGTGAAGTTGCAGCCGAACGAATCCTGTTCGATTTTGATCCAACTGGCAATGCAATTCCAGGCGTGCGACTGATTATTGGAAATCGAGGAGTGGTACAAACAGAGACGGTCCCGCCCCAATTGCGTGAGGATGGATATCACCACTTCGCCGCCACCTATGAGGACGGTGCCGTGCAGCTCTATCTCGACGGGGAGCTAATCGCGGCGGGCCAGCTGGGCAGCGGACCGCTCGCCATGCCGCTCGATCTATTCCTGGCTGAAGACCCCCACGACGGTGGTGGAACGGCCAACGAACAGCTGTCTGGTAATCTTGATGACGTGCTAATTTTGAAAGACGTGGTACTCTCACCAACAGATCTCGAACTGCTGGCGAGGGACGGAGCCGCATCCTTTTTTGAATCGACAAATCGTGATGCCATCTTTGAGACATTCGATGTGAGCGATCATCTCGACGCGTTGCAAAGCGGAACGAACACGCTGGCGATTCATGGCCTAAATATTTCCGCCGACGATGCGGATTTCTTTATCGCTCCGGAGTTGAACGGCGGCATGGCGCCAGAACGATTCGCACCCGGTTATTTCGCCGAACCCACACCAGCTGAGGTTAATGGTTTCCCGTTGAAAGGAATTGTTCAAACCGTCAGAGCCAGCCATCAGCGAGGATTCTACGAAAAGGGGTTCGAACTCGATTTGACCAGCGACACGCTTGGTGCGACGTTGATCTACACAACTGACGGAAGTCAGCCGACCACAACCAATGGAATCCTCATCGAAGCGGCCAACCCACAGTCGGCCCCTCGAGCTCGGTTATCCATCGAAACCACGACCAATCTTCGTGCAATCGCCATCAAGGAAGACTTTTATCCTGCCGCGCCTATCACCCACACTTATGTATTCCTGACGGATGTTCTTCAGCAACCTAAAACTCCCGAGGGACTACCGAAGCGCTGGGGTCGATCAAGGGCAGACTATGAAATGGACCCTGAGATTGTTAATCAGTCGCCGTATCGCGAGACCATTTTCGATGACCTGCAATCTTTACCATCCGTTTCACTGACGATCGATCAAGAAGACTTCTTTGGAGACAGCGGGATTTATGCAAATACGCTCCGTCGAGGACGAGCCTGGGAGCGACCTGTTTCTGTCGAATACTTCGACCCCCTCAACAATGACCAATTTCAAATTGACGCTGGATTAAGAGTCCACGGGGGTTATTCGCGCGAACCGGCTGCAACCCCACAACATTCCTTGCGTATGTACTTCCGCAGCGAATACGGTGAGGGCAAGCTACGCTTCCCGTTGTTCAGCGATTCTGACGTATCCGTGTTTGATTCATTGGTTCTCAACGCACAATCGAGTGACAACTGGACCAGCATCAACATCACGACTGGCCGCATCGCACAATTCATGCGGGACCAATGGGCACAGGATATACAACGAGAAATGGGGCAACCGCACGTCCCTGGAAAATATGTTCATGTCTACATCAACGGGCTGTATTGGGGCCTCTACGGTTTAATGGAACGGCCGGACGATGACTTTTCGGCTGCGCATTTCGGAGGCACCGATGACGAGTATGACGTGATCGTTGACGAAAACGCCAATAGCGGCAATTTGTCGGTTTGGCATGAACTGTTGCGGCGCTCGAGGCAACAGGATTATGAAGGCGTTTCCGAATTGCTGGACATCGACAATTTCATCGACTATATGATCATCAATATCTTCATGGGTAATTGGGATTGGCCAGACCACAATTGGAATGCGGTACGGCGACGGGCCGAGGGCGAGAAATTTAAATTTCTCATCTGGGACGCCGAAGTCGGGCTTGGTATCGACGTTAATGTCCCGGGACCCACCAAGGGGCAAGTGCTGGACGTTGACTTAGCGGGACGCCGCGCAGATGTTGGAACGGGCGATATTCGCAATGGTCCCGGTGAGATCTATGCGAACCTGAAAAGTAATCCTGCATTTCGCTTGAGTTTCGCAGACCGTCTGCAAAAACATTTATTTAACGATGGCGCGTTAAACACATCACAAGCTGCCAAAGTCTACCAAACACGATCCGATGAAATCGAAGCTGGCTTGGTCGGCCAAGCTGCACGCTGGGGCGATGTACGCCGCAGACGCCCCGATGTGCCCGACGGTGTGTGGGCAGATGAACGAGACTGGATCCTCAACCATTTCTTTGTCGAACGTCCCGCCATCGTTTTAGAAGATTTCCAGGATGAAACGCTTTATCCTCCGTTATCTGCGCCGGAATTCAATCAACACGGAGGTCCCATTCCACTCGGTTTCATGCTGGCCATAGATCATCAAACAGATGCATCCTCTGTCCTTCTAACGCTCGACGGATCGGACCCACGTCTCGCTAATGGTGAGATCGCCGCGAACGCAATCCGTTACGATCAACCTCTCCGAATCCAAGCAACCACGACGGTCAAATCTCGTGCTTGGCTTGCAGGAGAATGGTCCGCGCTAAATGAAGCATCGTTCCGCGTCGAATCTTTACCGGGTGATTTCACCAATGATGGGTTGGTCAACCAACTCGATATCGCGAGTATGTGTCTGGCAATTCGCACAAATGACCAAGCCAAAGATTTGACGCGAGACGGGCTGACCAATCACGAAGACCTTTTCTATCTGGTCGAGCAAATCATTGGATCTCCCGTTGGCGACGTCAATCTTGATGGAAAATTCAACTCGACAGATCTCGTGCAAATCTTTCAGCATGGCGAATACGAGGATGGCCGGATTAAGAATTCTTCCTGGACCACCGGTGACTGGAATTGTGACGGCGAATTTGATTCAACCGATCTCGTATTTGCTTTTCAGCGAGATGGATTTTCGCGATAAGCCATCAAACAACCGAACTCCAAAACCGCGAGTTAATCGCAACGCAGCAAAAGTCTTCCACCGGGCAGCTTCTTGCAGTGACGAAGCTGCCTGTGGTGGATTGGGTATTCAACGCGCAACGGGCGCATCGACGCCGGAGAATAGTCGTCATTCGGAACAAGCGTTCCAACCAGCGAGTCCCGCGCCCCTTTCCGCCTTGCTAACTCAGCGATTGTCCCTGTCTAACAACTCGCGATTCTCCGCAATGACTCGCACGAGTTGGTAGGTCAGCCAAACAATCAGCAAAGCCTCTGTAACGATCGCAAACAGCAAGTCAATTCCCCCCTTTTCCGTCAAACGAGTCGGCGATCGGCAAACCCACGATTCCGGACCGATAGAAACAGCCACCTTTTGCAACGGTTCGCGTGGCTTTTCTCGATTTTGCACAGAAACAAAAAAATGTCACGTGTTTTTTTCAGCATCGATGCTTGGCGTCTCTCGCGAAACAGTCCCAAGGTTCCGCAGTCAACTTCTTAACTGCCTTCGCCGAACTGAGCTTGATCCTTTCACGATTTGACCAAAGATTTTGCAACAGCGAGGACTATGCAATCCACGCATTACTCCACAACACCCAGCCCTCGCATTGCGAAGTAAGCCTAGCAGTTGCTGTGACACCAAAGACGGAAGGCGGGCGTAACGCCAATCCGGCTGAGGCGGATCGCCGCCCACCAAGCAACGTTTTCGTTGCCCACAGAAACGTCAGTTATCAGGACTGTCGCCAAGACTCGCTAACCATCCAATGAAACGACCCCACAGAATCAACAGCAGAAGCAAGCCATAGAAGCAGGCGAATGTTGTCGCGGCAATCTTCAGTACGAAAGGCAATTCAAACATAGTGAGACCTGCGGCAACCGCAACCATGGCAGCGATAATCCAGACATTTCCGTTGCAGAACGTGAATGGAAAGAAGAGCACCTTCAAGGTAAAGAGCAGCGTCTTATCCAACCCGTTTCGTTTCTCGCGCATTGACAAGCGGAGAATAAAATTGAACAGAAGAGCCATACCCAGGGAACCTAAAACCAGCATCATTCCGATCGACTGATAAGCATGCGATTCTACACCAGGTTCGAGAACGGCACGACTCACTTTCTCGGGGTTGTAGGAAACCGACACGTTAGTGCCCACTGGATAACGCGTCACAACTCCCCGGGCGCTGTACTCGTGTCCGCCAAGAACAACGACATCTGAATAATGCTTCACGTCGCCTACCATGTACATATATTCGAGGTCAGCCGAATACGTGACGCCGTCCTCATCAGTATGAGACGTAACTTTTGAGGTAACGATGGTTCCTGGCGCAAGCGGCCAGCGGACGCTGGCTCTGGATTCATTCAGCTTGAGCTGACCATACAAAATCAACATCAAACCAACAGCACCTATCGCGCTCCAAATCGCCAGCAGCGCCAGACGTTGCCTTCTGCCCTCCGAAAGTTTCTTATCAGATTGAGAGTTCATCTGCCTCAAGCCTTTCTGCTATCAGCAGAAACAAGTGACCCTCCATTGGAACGAAAGATAGGATCGCAACGCCTCCTTTGACGATCCCCACCAACTTGGGCAGATCATCGGCAAAAAGTCGATCAATTCAAACCTGCCAGCAACGTTTCGAGAAAATCGTCGTGCGGCCGATGATAGCAGATATCATTTTCACTTTTCTTTCTAATCTTCCAGCGAGTGCCGGCGAGATCCGCGTCTCATGCAACATCAACAAGCCGAAAGATCTGATTTTCAGCCGAATTCCGCCTGGCAGTGGCCGATCATTGGGGTGACTGCAGACAGAAAGGGAGCATTAATCATGTCGTAACGCAAAGTTCACCTGGACAGAAAACATAAAACATGTGATTCTTCGCCGCCTTTCCTCGTCCTATCGTCCGGGTCGTCCACCGAAGCTTCGCATGCATCCATGTTTCACTTGAATCACAGAGTTGACCACTGGTTCGGATTGACGTGTGCTCTTGCGCTATCAATCCAGTGTTCCAGTCTTTGCGCCCAATCGATTTTGAATGAGGCAGACGCATTACCCTCGAATGTAATAACGGACATTGCCAACCCACCGATCGTGGATCAAGTCCGGTTTCCCAATCCATTGCATAACCGGCGTGAATTACATGGTTCCACTGACGGCTCACGAGCAAATCCGAACGCTGATCATCTATTTGCCAAGTTTCTAGACCGATTGGGTGAAGCGTGTGGTCCGCGTTTCGATTTCTATGGTTATCTTGATCAAGGCTTTACTTGGAACCCAGATAATCCGGCCAATCGTACAAATGGCCTTGTGCTTAGCAACTATCGATCGAATGACTACTTGCTGGACGCAATCTATTTGGTTTCCGAACGAAAGATCGATCCCCAACTTCAAGTCTTTCAATTGGGCGGTCGCATTGACACAGTTTACGGCACCGATGCTCTATTCATGCAAACAATTGGACTGGATGAGAACATCGTCACACCAGCGGCCAGCCGCTTCTACAAGTTGGCCTTTCGCCAAGCCTATCTAAATCTGTTTCTTCCCATCGGGCGGGGTGCCAGTGTGAAGATTGGTACGTTTGTGACGCCGATTGGCAACGAAACCGGATACGCTCCGGCGAACTTTTTTTACTCAAGTCTCTTGGTGGACAACATTCAGCCTGGCACCTTGACTGGATTTCTTGCTCAATATCCGTTAACTGACAACTTGCGTGTCAGCTTTGGGCCGAACTTAGGCTGGAGTGCTTTCAACAACATCAACCACTCCATCAGTTACGCAGGCGAAATCACCTGGACATCAACAGACAAAAAGACACAAATCCAATTTGATTTCCAGGATGGCAAACAGAGAACAGAAATTGCCTCAGGAGACGCACTCACAGAAGTTGCCTCAGGAGACGCACTCGTCGTCTATTACTCTCTGATTCTGGATCGGAAGCTTGGCGACAATTGGCATTACATCATGGAACATGATTTGATGACCAGCAACTCGCGTAGCGGCATTTCCGAAGACAATTATCAATGCTACTCACTTGCGAATTATCTGATCTACCAAATCAACAGCCAATGGCGATCTGCAATTCGCGTTGGCTGGCTGCAAAACGACGGAGGGCGTCTGACCGGTGTAAATCCCGTTCCGCTGGCCGCTTCAGGTAATTTCTACGATGTCACCTTTGGCTTTAACTGGCAGCCACGGCACCATCTGCGGATTCGCCCGGAACTGCGATACGATTGGCAGAACCGAGACCCCGACTCACCGCTTCCCCCTTCTTATGACGACTACACGTCAGTTAAACAATGGCTGGTCGCCTGTGACATTCTGTTAGAATTCTAGCGGCAAATAACTTCAGTCGGCTCTCGCTCAATCAATTATTTTTCGGCAACTCTTTTTCGCTGTTTTGCGGCGCCAAGCACAAGCCAAATCAGACCGAGAACTGCGACTGACGAACTGGCAGGTTCGGGAACGATTTCGGCGTTGGGACGAGGCCCCGCCTCAAAACCTTGGCCTTGAAAGGCAACCACGAAATCACTCGTGGTAAACAAGCCATCGCCATTCCAGTCGCCGTGCGACCACGATGCAGCTTCGCCCGTTTCAAACCGGCCCGTCGTAAAGACACTCACAAAATCAGAGCTGTTGAATTCACCGTCCAGATTGGCATCGCCTATCCATGTATTGCGTAGATCTCGGACCCACAGAATTCGATCCTCCAGGTCGACCATTGCATCATCATTCAAATCATACTGCAGATCATTAACCGCGATTGCCGCAGCCTGCAAATCAAGATCTTCAGCGTCTAGCTCTCCATTCTGATTGTAGTCACCAACCATGCCATTCCCATCGGCCACTAATTGCAGTCCCACATTGGGAGAAAACCGAATCGGATCCATCTGTAAAAGCGAAAAGTCGGCTGGTTTGAAAGATTCAACATGATCACCGATTGCAGCCAAAACTTGCATGCCTGCATCCCCGCTTTTTTCGACATGGATACCTTCAAACGGGTAGTCCACTCCTTCCTTGAGAGTAATCACCCCGGTATAGCTGTTCTGGCAACCGTTTTGATCGGAAGCGATGGCATCATCACCATCCAATTCAAGAAAGAATTCGTTGGACACATCTGCAAAACTCTGACCGATGATTCGAAAACTGCTCCGATCATCG
Organism: Pirellulaceae bacterium; assembly: GCA_029243025.1. NCBI lineage: Bacteria > Pseudomonadati > Planctomycetota > Planctomycetia > Pirellulales > Pirellulaceae > Pirellulaceae bacterium. The sequence goes on from JAQWSU010000045.1 coordinate 1,090,710, forward strand.
GAAGCCACGTAGAAAGAGACTTCTATCGATTCGTTGGCGACTTCATCACCATCATCAACTTGCAATGACCCAAAGATACCACTGGCAAAATTATCGCGATTACCGGACGTGTTCGGCCATTGCGGCGCTTCGCCATCGTGATTGAAATCCCCAAATGGACAGCCAGCCGGATCCCGATTTGAGTCGTCAAATTGAAACCGCCTCACATCATTCGACTCGGCATCCGGGTTGTCGAGGTTGGACAGAATTATTTCCCGCGCAAATTCGATTTCTTGATCAAATTCGTCGATTCGATTCATATTGACCACACGCAAGGGATCCGTCAGCCTGGCAACCGGAAGCTGCTCCATAGCCGGTACACGGGTTGCATCCCCTAAGGCGATCCACTGCGGATTAAGCTTAGGATCGTTAATCACATCCCCGATCTGTACAGCCACCTCGTAGAAGGCAGCACCTTCACGCTCCCAACTCACGAACTCAACATCATATACCTGGCCTGCCTTCATTTCGTAGGTCGCGCGGACGCTGCTGTTCTCGGTATTGCCGGCGTGAAAAACTGTCTCTGCATCATACGGATCCGTGGTTCCGGTTCCGACCACTTCTCGCACCTGCACACCTCGAACCCGCATCGCGAAACCCTCGCTGGATTGGACCTGGAAGGTATAAACTCCGTCCTCCTGAGGGCGGAGCTGGCCGTGTGCCACGCTGATCATGTTGTCATCGTCGGCTGCCCCGGTCAAATTATCGGACGGATAAGGAAACAGTCCGGCATCAAAATCGAGCTTCAGCTGCGGACTTTTCGCACCTGGCTGTTCCGGGTCAGCCACCGTCAAAGTTGGCAACTGGACTGCAATCGATTCGGCCGCCTTGGTTCCGGCCTGAATTCCCATCAACGCACCAAGGACATCCTGGATCGGGCCCTCCAAATCGAGACCGCCGTAATAATCGATCACTCCCCAGCTCCCCTGAGAGCCTGACGGACCATCCAACGGACTGCGGGGCAAGAGGGAATGAAACGCTTTAATACCAGGATAAGGCGATGTTGAATTCGTACTGAATTCGATCACAGACGCGTAACGCTTACCACGAGTTTCATCTCGCGATTCGGAGTCCGGCAGCGGCTGCCCACTTGCAAATCCCGACTCGTCATCGCTCCAATCCGAGTCATTGCGAAAGAGATAAATCGCGTCTTCACTGTTACCAGAGTTGTTGGGTTGCCCTCGCCGCCAATTCACAAACGTCAACGGCTCGCCGCTCACCCAGGCAAACTTACCTTCGCTGGCGTTTGGTGCCACGCCAACGCGATCGGAGAGGCCAATCCATACATGCTGGTCAGTACCGACCAGCCCATGCACAAAACGGTTTTCCACAGCGCTATGGATTGAAGCCAACGTGCCTGGAACACCATCGAAGTCGGCTGCCAATGCCGAATCATAAGCTTCCGACCATTTGGAAGTCTCGTAACACGCCTGATAAACATTCCAGCTGCCATCAACACCAAACGGTGCTTGTACAGGATCCTCGCAGTTGGCGTTCTGTCCATAACCAGAAACTCCCAACAAGAACACAATCACCATTGACCAGCACGCAGTTCTCACGGTTAACCCCGCTTTCTGTCAAAAAGAGCGCATTGCCAACATCACCAAGGTGCCAATCCAGATCTGTTCACCAGCTGACCATGAATGCCATTGTCACCAAGCCGGAGAAAAATTTCAATTTTTAAGACGAGCTTTTCGCCGACTCGGAAAAAATGGGCAGCAGCGGAGAAATTGTCGCTAAAGGAAGAGATTTCCGACAGGCAAAACTACGCCGGATGGCAACAGAAACCGGAGCCTGAATAAAAATTACACGAAGGCTTGGCCGTGAAAACGGTGGACGAGATGATCAGGTCAAACGTAAGCATTCGGCCAAAACCTTAAGCTTTTGCGACGCGACCGAAACGCAAACAACATTTTCCCCCTGTAAATCGCGAGCAACGTCGAAGATAACAGGGCTCTAAAATTTACAAGTTTCGCCTTGGATTGAAGCGAGTCGATGCCAAAATCACATTCGCAACTCGATTGGTGCTCCTCGGACAAGTTTGAAAATCCTTTTCATCACTTAAGCAAGTACAGATCCACTGCTTCGGATTGAAAATCTGGGCAGGTTTCCGAACGGATCGAGCAATGGGCTTCACAGCTCATGTCACTCCCAAAGGAACTGCCTTTCTGCAGCGATGACCTCAAGCGTTGAGAATCCGAGCTAGATGCCATTCGCTTTTGATCGGTTCAAATGTTAGAAAACAGCCTTCTTAGATCGGTTAAAACTGAACTACGCTAGCCTTTGTAGGGCACGAAGGAGTCGCGGCTTTGTGGGCACCAAACACACCGGCTGATTTCACGATCTGGGTCGATCGCCACTCGCAAATTAGCACCGGAAGATGAAATGCAGGACCTCCTCATGCGATCATTCTCCGACCTCAAAGTGATGGCATCCCACGGACTAGCATCCCACGGACTACCCAATCCGCTAATCCGTGTGGGATCTCGCCGTTGGTTTCTGCAAACGAGCGCAGCAGGATTCGGCAGTTTGTCTCTACCGCCACTGCTCAATTTGCAGTCGACGGCCCAGGCATCCTCGAATCCTCAAGACCCTAAGGATGGCGAGCGGAAAGCAGTCATCCTGTTCTGGTTATCCGGGGGTCCGAGCCATATCGACATGTGGGATCCCAAGCCAACGGCTCCCAGCGAAATCCGTGGTCCCTATCGAACCATCCCGACTCGACTTCCCGGAGTTCGTCTGAGCGAGCACCTTCCACGCCAGGCGTCAATTGCCGACAAATTGTCGATCATCCGCTCAGTCGACTGCCGAGCGAGTGACCACACGCCGATTACCATGCAGACGGGCAATCCACTGGCACGGCGTACCAATGACGGTCGGGACGGCGATGGCTACCCGGCCATGGGTTCCGTCGCTTCCAGATTCCGCGGCGCAAACGATACACACATGCCGCCTTTCGTAGGTCTCGCCAACAGTTGGAGCTCCGATGTTTGGGAAGCGGGCAAGATGGGGAATCAATACGCGCCCGTCAAAGGTCATAAATTGAATGGTCGCTTTGGAATGCCGGCGGGAATCAACGTCAAGCATCTACAAGATCGCGATCGATTACGCCAGGCGCTGGATCGATTTGACCGCCGCGTCGACAACAATCGAACCCTGGACCGTGTCGATCGCTTTACTCGACAAGCCTACGAGATGGTAAAATCGGGCAAGGTGCAACGAGCATTCGATCTTGGCGCCGAGTCGACAACCACGCGCGAAGCATATGGATCAACAAGTATCGGTGAGAAAGCGCTACTTGCACGAAGACTTGTCGAAGCCGGTGTTACCTTTGTGCTCGTAAGCGGTGCTTGGGGTTACTTTGACCACCATGGCGACAACGTTCGTTGGGGTGGAATCCAGAAGGGACTCACCCCACTTTTACCACGAGTCGACCAAGTAATTTTCGCGCTGGTCAACGATCTCGAATCGCGAGGACTGTTAGACAACACACTCGTGATGATGATGGGAGAATTTGGACGATCACCGATGATCAACAAGGATGCGGGTCGCGATCATTGGACAAACGTGATGTCAATGATCATGGCCGGCGGTGGACTCAATCACGGACAGGTGATTGGCTCGACGGATTCGCACGGGGGTGCAATTGCGAGCAGTCCGGTACGACCCCAAGATCTCGCGGCGACAACCTACAAGCATTTGGGCGTTGACCTGAACGCCCATTGGACCGATCCTACCGGTCGCCCTGTACCGATTGTTGTTGAGGGTGGTCGACCGATTCCTGAATTAGCTTGATATTCATAGCACCGATCACCTTTCACCTGATTGGCTAATCAGACACCGCCATTCCTATTGCCCCGGGGAAGTTTCGATGCATCGATCGAGCCGACGAGATTTTCTGGCAGTGTTGGGAGCATCTGCGGCGGGCATCCGTGGTCGCTCTGCTTGGGGAGCAGACCCCCCACAAGTCACTCATCCTCGTGCGACTGACGGAGATCATCGATACGAACCGGAGTGGTCAGAACGGTTGACTGTCACCGTCGGTCCAAAGTCAGCGGATTTAGTCGGTAACGACGACAAAGTCCTGCAGGCGGCCGTCGACTACGTCGCTCGTTTAGGAGGAGGAACCGTCCGAATCCTGCCTGGTACGTACCGATTGCGCAACGCAGTCTCGTTACCCTCCAAGCTTCGAATTATCGGCTCGGGGGAAGAGAGTGTGATCACGAAAATCAGCTCTGAATCCGTTGAGCTCGCTGATGACTCGGATTGGTACGACCAGGAAATTACGCTACAAAATCAAGCGTTCCGCGTGGGCGACGGCGTCGTCTTACGGGCGAAGAATCCCGATAGTGGTGAAGCCATTGTAATCAAGCGCACCTTGGTCGCTCGATCTGGCAACCGCTTCAAGCTGAATAACGGCTTACGCAAAAACCTTTGGTTAGCAGGCAAACCGACCGCTGCTTCACTTTTCCCACTGTTCACGAGCGAACGGACAGCCGACGTGGTCATCGAAAATCTGACTCTCGATGGCAACCGCGAAAACAATGAGAATCTGAACGGTAATTTCGGGGGCTGCATCTTTCTCCAAGATTGCAATCGATACACTTTGAAACGCGTCACCGCTCGGAACTACAACGGGGACGGCATTAGTTTTCAGATCTGCCATGATGTTGTGGTAGAAAACTGTCACTGTCACGACAATACGGATCTCGGACTGCATCCCGGATCTGGTTCCCAACGGCCGTTGATCCGCAACAACGATTTGAACCGAAACAACCTCGGACTTTTCTGGTGTTGGGGTGTAAAGTACGGCTTGGCGACGGCAAACCGCATCGATGCCAACCGAAGTTTTGGAATTTCGATTGGGCACGCCGATACGGACAATGTGATGCGCAACAACCAAATCACTAATAGCGGAAAGGTTGGCATTCTATTTCGCGATGACGCGCGTGGCCGTGATTTCTGGCCAAATCGCAATTTGGTGGAAGCCAATCGAATTGTGAACAGTGGCGGCGCAAACGGCGTCGCCATTGACATTAAGGGAAAAACCCGAGATCTGCGAATCATCGATAATCAAATCCGCGAAACGCGAGCCCCGATGCACCGGATCGGCATTCGCATTGGAAAACAAGCCGGTGAAATCTCTTTAAAGAATAATCTGTTCGCGGGATTCTCGCGGGATGTGGATGACCAGCGCGATCGTAGTTAGCAATCGATTCACCGTCACCCGTGACGAAACGATTGACTCATCGGCCACTCGCATCGTGTGCCAACTCAAAGCGACAACTGGCAATCGCGGCTGAATTCTATCCAAACAAGGGCAGGGCGGTACCGTCGCTGAGCGGTAACGGGCGATCTTCTAAATCGTGAATGGTAAAAGTCGGATCGATGCCTAATGCATGAAAGATCGTCGCGTGCAGATCTTCGGGCGTGCACGGATCGTCGAGAGGTTCGATCCCGTTGGCATCGGAGCTGCCGTAAACCTGCCCTCCCTGGATACCACCGCCAGCAAACCACATCGAATAACACCCGGGAAAGTGATCGCGGCCTGCGGAACCGTTAATTTTCGGTGTGCGGCCAAATTCACCCAACATGACAACCATGATGTCGTCGAGCCGTCCCCGCTCGTGCAAATCAGCTAACAAGGCACTTGCCGCTCGATCGATGGGAGGCAACAAATCCGACTTCAATCGCACAAAATTATTTCCGTGCGTATCCCAGTGATCACCTTGACCGCTGTTCAGATCACCGGAAGAACAATAAACGGTGATCAAGGGCACACCCGCTTCTGCAAGACGTCGCGCCTGAAGCACACTTTGACCGCAGACATGGTTTCCGTAAGCTTCACGCAACTTATGTGGCTCACGCCGCAAATCAAATGCTTCTTGTACCGTTGGCGACATGAGCATATTGATTGCCTGGGTTCGTTTGTGACTAGTATTTGCGAAATCAGACGGGCTAAAGTAAGTTCCTTCAAGATTCTCCAGAAGCTTGATTCGTGCTCGAAATCGCGATCGGCCAATGCCACCAACAGGTCCTAGATCTACATGCCCCGTTTGTCGCGACAACCCTTTGAATGGTCGTCCTCGCTTGGGGCGAATGAAAACAGGATCAAACGTATCTCCAAGAAACCCACCAAATTGGCCGTTTAACACTCCGCGGTCAGATACAGGGTACGGCATGCTGATCGTCTTTGGCAGCGCCGCAGCAATCTTGTCGTTAACCGCTCTCGGTTCCAACTCAGGTTCTGCCGGTGGTTGTTTGACCTTTCGTTCGAACGCTTCCGGTGGAAGATCACCTTCAATCAGCGAAAGCTTGAGATCTCGGAGGGCCACATCATCGTAAAGAGTTGAGTCAGGACCATTTAACATGGCAAGCGTTAGCCAACGCCGATCCGATTCAATGAACAGATCGATTCCATGAGGTAATTCCATTTGAGCGCGCTGTTCACTCACATCGACAGGCTTTCCGTCAATCCAGACGCCCGCTTGAATCGCGGCGTGAGCCGGCACACTGGGCGCTCCATTCACGCCAACAAATCCTGTCAATTTCCAATGTCCCGTTTGATTCGCGAACTGTTTTCGCCGGACGGCGGTCAAGTCGAATGTGATGAACTTGTTAGCGTGGGCTCCGAAGCCGGGCTGCGGCACGTTCGACTCGCCGGCGCCCGGTAGAAAAAGGTTTCCACCTCTCCCATGGGTATCACTTCCCCAATCACCCGCCGTGCTATCGCCGGCCAGGTACGGACTAAAATCGGCCACTGGGCCATCTAACTGCCGTGTTAAGGGACAACGATCCTGTGATGCCAAGGATATCTTCCCAATCAGTTCAACCGTATCGTTGTTGGTATAGCCATCTTGTCGGTCAAAATTTCCCGTTGAATATCTGCCAGGACCAAGTACGTCGGTACTGAGACTTGTTGATTGGATAATTGGAGCCTTCAGGGGGGGTGAGTCTTCGTGAGGCGTTGGTACCGTCAATTCCCCATCCTGATCGATTGCGTCGTCGACAATCGAGGCGGCACTGCTGCTTGGATTGTTCGAATAATCACGATCAAGTGCCTTGGCCACTTGCGAACCAATGCAAGGCCAATCGTTTCGTGAGGGAAGCTGGACAGGTTCGACTCCAAACACCGTCGGAGGATGCCCGGTAAGACTCCAGTAAGCTGCCTTGCGATGATCAGTCGCCTGATGGTGAACGCTACGCACGAGCGCAAGATGATGCATTTGCTGCGACATCAACGGTAAGTGCTCACAGATGCGCAGACCGTTAACAGAAGTGGAAATCGAATTGAATTCTCCGCGAATGTCTGACGAAGCTTTCGGTTTCATGTCCCAAGTATCAAGATGGCTCATTCCTCCCCACGTAAACAACAAAATAACCGATCGTGCCTTGCCACCTTTTGTTTGAGAATGAGCAAAGGCCCGTTGCAGCGCGCTGTTGAGAGGAAGCCCCACAGCAGATCCAATTCCGAAACGAAGCAGACTGCGTCGCGTTATCTGTGGAAGCTCAAACTGATCAAACATCATCAAGGTCCTAAATCGAGAAGTATTTCATTGGATCCTGTCAATCGAATCAGTAAAGTTATTCTGCTGCCGTGACACGCACTTCTCGCAGTAAGAAATTCGTTTCGGCTGACTGCTTTGAGTGAATGGAAAATCCGACATGGCCAGAAGGGTGAACCACGAATTTATCGATCGCACCGAGGTGATCAGGCTTTTCTTCTTGCATGGAGACGGAGCTTGCTTTGAATCGATTTATCTTGAATCCATTGATCCAAACGGTAATCTCCGGATCAGATCCAACACAACGAACCTTGACTAGATTCCAGTAAGCACCGTCCCATTCATTCAGAAACTCGCTTAGCTTACAGCAGTCCAGTAGCTTGTCTCTGGACAGACCGTCGTAATTCACCCTGCCATCGAATTGAACATGATCATGCGTCGCCGCACCAACACCGCGTTGCTCACGAGATTCGACTACCAGAAAGGGGCGAGAGGCGCCGGTTGCGGACTTTGGAAAACCCACAATGCCTTCGTCGATGTGGTCGAGACTGAGTGCAATTCCGTCGCCCACTTCATCGGCGCGAAGGAGAACACTTGCAGAAATACCCCACGATGAACGGTATTCAAAGCAAAGTTCAAAATCGCTAAAGCTCGACTGACTCATCAACGTCGCCCCAACACGACTCGACGAATTGACAGCCGCGATCGTCTGATCCACGACTTCCCAAGCCGCCGGCGTTTCTGGGGCTGAGGGAGTCATCGACCACCCCGTAAGACTATTGCCATCGAAAAGGGACGTTACCGTCGGCTGCTTCGCAGGCAGTTCGACCTTTTCGACGCGATCAATCCAGACAATCTGACTACCGCGCAGAGCCGCCTCCTCGAGAAAATTATAGACGGCACCTGCTTTGGAGTAATTCCCGCTGATCCGGATCGGTTTGTCATAGATGACTTTCCCATCCACCACCGCTTCCGACTTTTGCAAAGCATCCCAGATGTAATACATGTGGGAGAAGTAATAAAGCCGTTGGTTTGTCCTGAAATGAATCAGCTTGTCACGTCCAACGTAGAGTCGACCTACCTCAGAAAATTCTCTCCCATGAATACCACCGCGCCACACGAGGGGATCGTCGCCCCGCACCTGGATTGAACCAAGAACGCACTCTAAGACTGTGGCCACAAGGAGGTAACGTATCATCTTGGCACTCGGTTAAATGAGAACTTCACTGAGGGGACCTTCCTGGATACCTTGCTCCAATCCGGGAATCTTCAATCCAAAGTGATCCACCGGGCGCCCCGACGCGTACAGCAACGTATTGTGAATCGTATTGACCGTACGGTGGCCTCGGCGATCGACATCCGCATAGGTAAGACATCGCCCCCCCAACTTGATCCGAGGATGACCACCGAGAATGACGTAAGGCCATTCCACACACTTCGTATGATGTTCGTTGGCAGCATCGCTCAAATAAACGATCAGCGTGTTATCAAGCATCGTCCCAGATCCCTCTGGGATAGTTTCCAGCATTTTTAGTGTTCGTGCGATCAGATCAAAGTGAAATGTTCGTATCGTTTGTGAAGCTTCGATTGCGACAGTTTCTTGGTTGTAAAGCGCATGACCGATTGAGTGTTTTTCCAGTCCAACGCCCAATTTATCAAACACAATCGAAAAATCCTGATGGCCAACTCCTGAGGCGATAGTGGCAACATTGGTCAGACCACTGACCAGAGCAGAAGTCGCCATTTCAAAATGACACTCGAGTCGATCAACCGGATTACTCGAAAGATATTTATCCGTCAGTGGTGCCACTCGACCCTTGACCGCCAGATCCAGATCCGCGATGGCGGAATGCCGATGCCCGATTTGCTCATAGGCCGCGAGATAGCGGTCCAACTTCTCCTTCTCCACCGCGCCCAAGCGGTTTTGAACCGTTCGAATATCATCTTTCACATAATCCAATAAACTGGTTTTTACTCCCAGGTTTTTTTGATCGCCGATCGCCGCAAACATGCGTTTATAGGCGGTCACCGGATTACAAATCGTCGCGATTGGACTGTTGGCACCCGAAGCCGAACTGTTGAACACGATATCCAGGTTTGCCCGTTGCGAAATCCCCAACACAATATTCTTAAACAGCGTCGCGTTCTGGCGTCCTAATTCATAATCGACAGTTGGACCCAGAATGTGTTTGCCTTCCCGTGTGTTGAAACACCCCAAAGCTCCAAAATAGGTCGAGTGTCCACCACCACAAATACGGCCAGAGATTCCTTGTAAGATCAACATGCGGTTTACATAATCGGCCACCGGCTGCAGTGATACGGGGAGATGGCTGGGATCGATCTGCTCCTCGACGGTCTGTTTCCTCTCACCGATGGGCGTGAGCGTCAGGTTGGTCGGGTGCACCTGATTGGGCGGGCAACCGTTGCCCTCCAACACGAACAAAAAGCGAGTGGGTTGTCCGTGACCCTCAACCTCGGCATGAAGCCTCCCGATCAACGGATTCAGCAGCACCGATCCGGCAGCTGAGAGACTGACCCCACGTAGAAACTCTTTGCGGGTAAGAAACCCGGGACAACCGGCCTCGCCGTTTTGCTGTTGAAAAGGTTTTTCTTTCATAGCCTTGACTCATTACTGGGAAGGTAAACCCTGACGCTGTATAAACGAATCTGAAACCAGCAATTCTAACAGGGACTCTTTCAGACTGCCCTCGTGTTGGTGATAGGCGACTTCCATATCTCTTAATGTTTGGGCATCACTTAAGGTTTCATTGCGTCCGCAGAAGAAGCGGAAAGTATGTCGCAAGAACACCTGATGCACACGTTTCGAATCGGCCAAGCGCTGCAACAATTCGATCGGATCTTTGACCACTTCGCCATTCAAAACACCTGTCGTGTTCACGGGTTGGTCAAGTTCTTGCGTTCGATGCCGGCCCCACAAATCAAATTGTTCGAAAGGCAATCCCAACGGATCCATTCGTTGATGGCATCCCCAACAGTCATCCTGCCGTACGACCTGCATTTTGCCCCTAAGAGTCAATGTGGGATCTTCGGGAAATCTCGCGTCAACTTCGACCGGCGTATCGGGAATCACCCCCCCCAGAAGCTTCGTCTGGATCCAGCGCCCACGTTGAATGGCGTGATTTTTGGTGTTATCCGAGAATGCAATCAACCAAGCCGGATGACAGAGGATACCGGCTCGTTCCTGCGAAAAGTCTCGCCAGCCGGGATCTTTCCCCAAATCTTCTTTCGCGAGATTGTAACAAGTGTGGTAGAAGAGATGCCCGTTCGTTTCATCTTGAAACCACTTCGGCGCAAAATTCGTATTGAAGGCGCCCCTCACATTGTATTCACTCGATGTTAGCAATTGCTTCAGAACGTCGCGGTCCTGTTCGACAATTCGAGCAACAAATTTTTCGACATCCTCCATCATCCAACCGGGGCGGTAGCGGCGATGATGCTTGTCCTTAAAGACAAAGGCAGCATTCCCGTACTCAAAATACTCTTCCATGAAACGCAGAACCCGTTGATGCGCCGCATTTGTTTGCAAAAACGGCCAAATCACGTCCTTCAACTCAGCCTTGGATTTTCTTTCATAACCTTCCGATGCTCGCACAAGATCTGGAGTCGGACCTGTACGATTAAGGGCAAATCCGACGGCACAAGCGTACTGCAGTGGTGTCAAACCTGCTCGATCGCCTGAGGCAGAAGGCTCGCCACCGATTTCAAACCGAAACAACGACTCGGGTCGTAGGTAGGTGGCCGCAATCATCGCCTGATTGGCCCGCTCGATACTGGCTATTTTTACCAACTTTTTCTGAAGATCCAACAGCGACTTTTTTTCCGTAGCGGTCGCATCTCGGTGATATAGTTTTTGAAAATGCTCGTCGAGAATTTGACTCCACTGAGCATCGCCAGCTGGCAATATCCGATAATCCCGCAAGCTACCCGAGGCAAGCTGTGCCTCAGCGAGTTCTTCTGCAAGGCCGATGAGTAGCTCCGTCTCTGTCAAACCAAAGTCATGGATGTGGGCGTAATCCTTTGCGGTGTGAGCTGGACCTTTGTACGGAAAAGCCGGATGCTTCAGCCCTTTCTGTGGAACCGGAAAAGTCGCGACCGGAATGAACTTGATAACATCTCGCCCCACAATACGATTTACTCGAGCCGAAAACGTCTCTGGACTATATCTCCAAATACGAGCTGCCGCCGCCGGCTGCGACTTGGTCAGCCGAGTTTTAAAGAGACTGTCATGGTCAACATAGTTCCCGTAGCCAGGAAGTAACTTTTTGTCGATCGCAACGGCTCCGCTTGCCTGGATCAGTCCGTCCAGCGAGCCCAGCATCTTGGCGCGCTCAGCAATAGTTGGCCGATCCGCGTCAGCGGGTGGCATCTGCTCCAGGTTGATCTGATCATAAACAGACAACAACAGTTGACGGTCCAGTCGGCTGGGATCCCGCAACAACGACTGCAGGTTAATCTCCCCATTTTGCTCCTGATCATTATGACAGTCGATGCAAAACGTTTGCATAAAAAGCTGCGGAGAGTCTGCCGAAGCGGGTGTTTCCTGGGCCGTTGCGCCCATCGAAAACAACATCACACTGGAAGCGATTACCGTGCTGAAGGTCACTTTCATCATCGAGTACGGTTCCATTTGGCTACAAGTTGCTTAATCAGCCAGCAATTGCTGCACACCATCTTAACTGAAATCGATACCGAATAGAAATTCTAATGATTGAGACAAATACGAGAAAACTCAACGAAATCGAGGCAGATCGTTCGATTGATAGAACACGAGCAACTTAGAACTTCTCGTATGCTGCCACTGCGGGGCAATACGCCCAGACAGCGTTTAACGCCGATCGTCGGTCGGTCGATTTCGCCTGCAAGGCAAAATCCCAGTGACGATCCGTCTTTCAACGTGTGAGCGGCCGTCATTCTGCGAAGAAGCCGAGTCAACGAATTCAGATTTTCTTCTTCGGCGATGAATCGAGCGGAAGAAGAGACAGCTTCGATGACGCGACAGGCTCAACCGCGCGTTGACTCGACTGACGTGCTTCCCGAAATAAGCTGTCGTTCTTGGAAACATCGTCCAGCTGATCTACCGTGCGATTGTTCGACTCTTGTTGAAGTTGTCGAACAGCTTCGTCCCTTAGTTTTCCCTCGTCCAGACTTCCACTCGACTGATCACTGCGACTTGTGAGTGCAGACGCAAGTCGATCGATCACGCCATCAAATTTGGCAGCGATCTGGGGTAATCCAAAATCAGGAACGGCAGTTGACGATTCCGCAACCATCGCTGCGATAGGTCGAGCAGCCTGCTGGTACGCGCCCTCCTGAAATGCCTTGACGAGATCTCCGGAGCTGAATTCTTGATCTCCGTTCCAATCGCCGCTGGCCCAGGTCGAATTGGCCGCAATTCCATCTTCGTACTCACCCGCTTGAAATACGGCTACCAGATCTGCTGAATCGAATTTTCCATCGAGTGTTGCGTCACCATATGGCACCTGCAAAACTTTTCGCACCAAATGATCGTAGTCTTGCGTGTCGATGACTCCATTCCCATCGACATTGAAGGCCGGATCTGTCGAACCCGTAAAAATCGCGGTAACTAACATCGCGATGTCAGCATCATCGACCGCTTCGTCCAGATTAAAGTCACCGGGCTTTGAAGGCCTCGGCGCGGGTGAATAGAGAATGCTCAATTTTGGGCGTTGACTAACCGTTGAATGCTCACGGGAATAGAGATCGACTCCGTCCGTTGCGCGTTGTGGATTCGCGATCACAACCCCATGATTGCTAGCCGCTGGATTGGCGAGCCATGACTGAACCATCGCCAGCCCAGATGGGTTCATATCGATGACAACCGTCCCATTTGAGCCATTCAAGGTACCGACCTGCGATCCGCGATCGGACGCACCACGTGCGCCACCGACTTGCCATGACTGACCGGTGGTGGAATTATTCCAGGTTACTTGGGACTCATTCCAATCTTTCCGCATCTGATAGACGCTATATTCATCACCGGGATTGGACACGTCCAGGCTGATGAAGGCTCCCACGACAACGGCATCTGCCGGAACACTCAAATCATCCCAACGAAGAAGAATGGAAAGTTCGGTTCCACCGTCTTCACCGTCAACCTCTAAGTCACGATCTGTCAATCCGTTATTGCTATCTGGATCACCTTCGCGAATTTCTGCGTCGCTAGCTCCACGGTAACCGTTGGCACCCTGTTGAAACGCGGCGACTTGCGCACCAAAAACAACGGATTCCAACGTCGCTTCACCTTCGAGTCCGTCACCGTTGACTGCAGCAACTCGATATCGATTGGGAGCCGATGATGAAAACTGTAGATCGCCGGTAAATCGAGTGACGACTGACGTACCCACCACCTGCCCATCACGATAGATTCGATAGTGATCGATACCACTTTCATCATCACTTGATGCGGTCCAGGCTAACGCGACAGTAGACGAATTTTCGACCCGACCCACCAGATCGGTCGGTTGTGTTGGCGGTGTCGTATCCTCATATGCATTTTCGCGGCCCGGTGTTCCACCGCTAGTAGATACGCCCCAACTCGCAACATCGTTCCCATAGGCCGACCCATCAAATCGACTCAAGGAAGGTCCAAGCCCATCGGGTTGCAAGGCCCAGGGCAGCTGATCGTTGTACTTCACCGCATCCACGATTCCGTAAGCACCCAAAGGCAGATCCTCGATAGGCATTTCGAGAAAAATCTTTTCGCCATCATTGTTCAAATTGCCATGGATCTCTGCCGAATAGGTCCAGATTGGCACGGACGCATCAATTCGATGACGAAGGCGGAACGCCGCTTCATCCGCCGTCGGATCACCCGCCTCGGATTGCTGCAACAAAACGCCGAAGCCACCCGCCGCGAGCTGCGCTTCTGAAGAAAATTCGAAGTCAATCGCACCGCGAACTCGCCAGGAACGTCCCAGTCCCTTGCCGAGTTGCAAGGGAGTCTCGGAGGTATTCCATAGTTCGATAAATTCTGATTCATCCGAGACAGGATGGTACATGACTTCATTGATTACGACTGGTCCCACGATCGGCTCATCATTGGCTGCACCGGCAGTGGGTGACTGCAGTCGAACAAAGTCCGTCGCCGAGGTCGACTTCACATATCGTCCTAGCGACACTCCCACCTCGGCACTCGCATACGCCTGATCTTCTCGATAGCCGAGCAAACGGCCCTGCTGATCGCCACCGCTCAAATAAATCTGACCACCAAAGCGACTTAGTCCAAACGGTTCCAGCGCGCCAGGATCGGTGCTTCCGTTGCCAAACTGCGTCGCCTCATCGACCACCAGATACCCCCTTGCTGGCACCGTTGTTCCCGCCAGGAATTGATATTTCCGCAGTTGTTCTGCCGAATCAGCGAGGTACCAGTGACCAATATCGATCGACTGTCCCGTCGCATTGTGCAGTTCTAACCAGCCGCTCCCATTACTCGTTGCCAACAACTCATGAATGACGAGTCCCGCAGCATCCACACCCGTATCTGCGTCACCAGGCGATCCCCCTATCAAACGACTTGTTCGCCAAGCAGCGGCATCATCAAGTTCTGTGCTCGTGTCACTTGGATTGCGAATGGTCAAAGAATATCCCTCGCCATCGACAAGTCCGAACCAGTCATCTTGATAATCGAATTCGAATAGCGTTTCGCCTAATACGTCCACCGCTTGCACGATTTCACCGCCGTTATTGAGCGATCCTGCGTACTCGCCGGCAATCGTAATCGAATCGAGAACATCCGCATAGCGTATCGAAAACGCTTCCATGTTGCTGACAACAACAACCCGTTGGCTGGGAGTCAGGCGATTTGTGGGACTGTCGGAAAACTGGAATTCCACACCATCGACCAACTGGACACCCTCCAGATTGATCGTCGCATCCCCGACGTTCACGAACTCGATAAACTCAAAATCATCGTTGTCAAACGAGGGATTGATCGCAAGTTCTGCTGCTGTCGGTTCGGCCGGATTAAAGTGAACCTCCGAAACTCGCATTCCCGATTGGTCAAATGTAAAGAATGCTTCCGTGAGGGCGCTCCATTCCGTACCGATCAACGTGCGTGCCTTTAAGGTCCCCGATTCGATGAGCGAAAATGACTCCGTGAACCGAGTCGCGCTAGTCGCATTGACCGCTCCGCCCGGTTGACGCGGATCGCTGCCGTCGGTCGTAAACCAGATCGTTCCCTGGCCACCGTTCGGATTATCCAGTCCGATCCGCGATCCGGCTGGCACAGCGCCACCATGTTGCCGTGCGCCATCAACTTCGAACTCAGGGGCCTCCGTATCTGGATAAAGGTTCTCTGCACGTAGCTGATTCATCACAATCGCGGTACGCCGCGGGAAAAAGGTTCTCAGCATGTAATCCAGTTTACTCTGCCATTCTGCATTGCGAGTGTACGGGGTACCTCGATGCTGGTCTCCCCAGCGAGCCGATTCGGGTCCGATGGCTGGCGCGACCAGATCGGTGATTTCCACCATCCGAGCGGCGGGCATATTTCGTTCTGGGTTGGCAGGATCCCAGTTAGAATTGTTCGGATCGACGTAGAAAACACCATGATTGAAGAAGTGCTTATGCACTCGATCGGCGAATGCAAGTTGGAATTCGTCATACCGTCTCAGCGAACCGTAGGCCTGTGCTGCGTCCTGGGGTTGGTTGTTCGCGTCACGAATCACGTTCTCGTTGAGATGAGTCCGATTACTAAGATCCATCGAAATCTCGCTATCCCAAGCAAAAAACTGATAACCTTCGCTTTCGTCTCCACGACGCCGAGCCGCATACCAATTTCTGCCGGGCCAATCGTCATTTCCACTGTAAAAACTGATCAACAGGTAGTCGATATAGTTTTCAATGTCTAAATAGTCTTCTCGTGACGCATCGTTGTTGCCGTTGGAATCATTGCCTTGTAAACGTTGATAGGCGGCCCATTTGGAAGCCGTTCCGGATGCCGTATTCACGGACCGTGCCAAAGATTGCATTCTGCTCCAGGCTGAACTACTTCCATCCACGACACCATTGTGATTCATGGCGTCCCATTCCGTTTTGTCACCCCCCAAATGTTGTGCGGCAAAGGACGCATCCGGACGTTCGCTCGGATTATAAAGCCCCCAATAGATCCCATTGATGTAAAGATGGGCGTAGGCGTAGCCTGCCGCCGTATGCCCCATCGCAGCCTGGGTCTGGCGATGCCATTGGTCGCGTGCAAAGAGTGGATCGCCACCAGCGCCGCCCCACCCCCATCCGTCATTAAAATGTGCTCGCAGCACGACGGTATCAAACCGATCAACGCCGTTGCCGAACCATGGATAGTCGAGCTTGGTCTCGCCGTACTGCTCCTTAAACAACAGTCGCATGTTATTTTTGCGAGACAAGCTTCGCGAGGCACCCCCATGCATCCGAATTCCCGCGTCAATCTGAAAACCTTCGGTTCCATCCGGATAAATCAGCTCTGCCGAAACCGGTCGTTCCCAGGCTTGCCCCCGACTGCCGACGTTAGAATAGATACCGCGTGATCCAAACATATCATCGATGTCGAGCACCAACGAAATAGTGGGCAACGATTTCAGATCGTCTGCAAACGACGCCGCATAGATTCCATCATACGAATCATTCGGACCTACCACATCGGGATCCAAACCATAGTCAGCACCGCGACCACCCCAACTGGAAGGAAAACCGGCATTAATCGTCGCTCGACTTGTTTGCTTGATGATATCGCTAGGGAATAGATAGGTTTGCGTATCGACGTTGCTCGATCGCAAACCTGTTTTGTAGGCAAGTGCACGCAATGTCGTCGTGCTGGCCACCGTAATCGGAGCGACGTATTCCAGACCGTTACGGATCGTCCCGTTGGAACTCACTTCTGGGGGAGTGCCATCCAAGGTATAGATAATCGACGCAGCCGGTGTCGTGGTTGAGATGCTCACATCGACGGGCGCATCGTAGAATCCCCGGTCAGCACTGAACTTGGTGTCGGCAACCGTATTATAGCCCGCCTCCACACTCGCCTTACCCGGTGTAGCGTCTGCAAAAAACTGCCCCGTTCCTTCGCTGCTGGCTAACAATTCCATCTGAAGCAAGAGGTCAGGATCGTCCACGGAAGCGTTTAGCAGGTGGACGGCCAGGACATGATTACCGGCAGCCAATTGAGACAGCGCATCTCGGACATCAATATCCTCAAACGTAATTGCAGCGGCAGGGGTCCTCGTTGCAGTCGCTGTCGAGTCAAATGTCAAATCGGCCGGCGCGTTGCGAGCTACCAATGGCACTCCATCCAGGTAGGCTTGAAATCCGTCGTCATAACGAGCGCGCAATGTCAGTTCATCATAGGTCGTCACGTCCGCCGAATTGAACTCGAAACGAGTCCAAAGCGATGGGGTCGTGCCTTGCATCGCAGCAGCGACATCGGTCTGAATCAAATCCTCCAAACGCGGATCGCCACCCCCAAATCCGATGCCAGCGATCGTCGGAACCACACCACCAAACAACGGCCCAGAATCTGGGTTCTGCGTTCCAAGCGTCGAGCTGTCAGCGCGAACAAAATTGTCGGCCACATCATCATCGACAATGCCAGTCCGCGTTAAGACCGTTGTGGCGCTGCCTCCTGTGCCTACGGTCACCTCATACGCATACGTGCGATCATTTAATGCGCCGTGACTGAAATCCGAAATCGTTTGCCCGGCGCGAGTCGGCGTAACCGGACTGTTGTCGTGATTGGTCACTGTGGCCGTTTTGCTAAAACGCACCTTCGCGCTACCGTCGTGCCAGGCACCTGCGTAGACATCCGCTTTGGAATCAAGCGTAAACTGTTGCGCTCCCGCTCCATATTTGACCGCATGGATCGAATTCCCTGCGGCAGGAGACGTCGCTGGACTCACCCAGATTGTCCGGTAGCTGGTTCCACCGGTCGCCACCGCCAGGAATGTTCGTAGGCTGCCATTGCCATCGGAACTGGCGGCAATCGAGATCTCCTGGACGTCGTAAGTCCCTGCAGGCAACGACTGAAGATATTCAGGTTCGACGTTAAGTCGCACCCCCGGTGAATCGATCTCATTTGCCCCGGCCAGATTAGCGCCGGACCCAATCATGACGGGGTCAGTAATCACACCGCCCGTGGCTCCGACCGGCGCACCGTCCCCTTGCCAATGATTGGCAAGCACAAGCGCCTGATGCGGACCAACATCAACACGAATCGTAGCAATCTGGGCCGCCGTATAGCCCCAGATCACCGTGTCCTGGACCTCACCCTCATCGCTCACAATCATCGCCCAGCCAGATCCGTCCAGCTCCCAGGGTATCGAAGCCCCCCAATATTGATCGGTGACTTGATCCGTGCGATAGAGTATTTCGGCGGAATCCACGTATCGAGGCAAACTCCAAGAACGATTCGCCACTCCGCTCGGACCCTGGGATGGATCATTGATCACCACGGTCCAACCAACGGTATCAATCACCGCGTCCGAAACATTTTGGATCTCCACCGATTTCGTTTCGTCACCCGTAGTGATCTCAGTAATCAGTAAGCCTGAACCAGCAACCGTTTGCTGTTGGGTAAATTGACTATCATCGAAATCGACGCCAGTCCACGTCGTAGGGTGGTCGCCAACCGTGGGTACCCGGTATGACAACGGTGCCGATGACGAAAGGAGTGTCTCGCTAACTCCGTCAATGCTGATTCCAAAGCTGATGTCCGCGCTCTGCTCCGGATAGTCGAGAAAGGTCGGATCATAATTGACACCACCAGGCTCAACGAGCAACAAGTCCCCGCCAGCACCGTCCAATCGAAAGTTCGTATGGTAATTCCCCTTCGCATCCACGTAGTCATCAACATCTTGCCCCGAGGCAAATACGACCAGATACTGTCCGCCGTCCAGATTCACATTGGGCAACGACCATTGGCTTAAATCATCACGGTCGTCGGTCAAATGCCAACCATCAAGACTTAGAGCTGAAGAGGTGGGATTATGGATTTCGATCCAATCGGAGAAAACACCATCGCCATCGGCAAGTTCCGAGTCATTGACCGCCAGAAATTCGGTAATCAGCGGACCGGCAGCTAACACCCTTCGCGGCTCAAGCGACTCGAGGGATGTTCTTTTGGTGCGGTGACTGCGTAAATCTCGAGTCGCCTTGGCACGAGCCATACGACGGCAACTGACTCGGTTGGAAAAACTAGAAAACAGCATGCGAAAAGTCACCTCTGCTCCGAGACTACTCTCAACCCAATAGAGAACCAGACCCATCTCATGACACACTCCTCACACTGAGGACGAAGCGACGATCGCATGCGAGAGCACGCGTGCTGAGACAAGCTGTTAACCATTCGTCGAAATTAATAAAAACTGACCGTTTTTAATTTATTCTGAATCAGCCTCTATTGTACAGCACCGTCTCACAGAACGCGTAAACGATCTGTAGATCCCAGACTCAAGGTTAGTTTCGATGATGTTTGAAGAATTAAACGTCACAAAATCGAAACTTTCTTCGTTGATGCATTCAAGCGTCACCTCAGCGGATCGAACTCCCCACTGCATTGCCCACGGTGTCAACGATCGTGACTTGGCACGCAACCACAGGGGTGAATCAGAAGACTCGTCACGCTTGCCACCGTTTGGCTGTAGCACCAACAAAAAGAAGTCGTTTATCGCTTAAATACGATTTTGAGAGTTTGAACTTTCTAGATTTTGCGATCGGCAGCACCGATGCCAACCTTGCGGATGCCGTGCTGTGGATCGCGGACGGATCATTGAAATTGAAACGAAAAGAGATCCGCATCGCGAAGTTCGAACACCAGCTTGATCGGACGACCGGACAAGGAGGTCACGTCAGAGTCAACACGGTCGTCGCGAATCCACTCCACAGGACGATCGAGCGAATCGCCGTAGATCCAGGGGCAATCCTCCATGGCAAAACCGGGCACGGGCTCACCTTTTTCATTCTGGACTTCGATACGAATGCCACCTCGAGCAGAACTGGAATAGTTGATCGACATCCGCTTGCCGCTAAAACGCAATGTTTTTGTTGACAGACGCCCGCCCGACATGGGTGCATTGACTGCCACAAACCCATCCATGCGGAGGGTGTAACGGCGAAGCTTTGCCGGCTTCCCATTTTGCAGAGTGCCCTCATTCAAATACATCGACAGCTCATCCGGCGCGTCATCGGCTACAACCGATCGGGTTTCGACCAATCCCAGATTTTGGTAGTTGTCGCCGTAGAACCAACTATCCTTCGTTCGCAGTCCAGGACGAATAAATGCTTCTTGCCAGACTTCGAAATTAAGTCCATCACGACTGGCCATAAATAGCCCTTCCGTGACCGCGGTCCCTTCTCTGAGCGAGGCGGCTGCTCGTTTTTGACGATAATCAAACTGCGGCAGATAGCGCATCGACGGACTGCGCCCGCGGTCTTCATAGCGAGTGGGAAAGCCGAGCAGAATGTGCGGGGCTCGATGATAAGGATTAATCTGATTGGTGTAGAGTTGGCCGCCACGACTGGGTGAGTAGTTTAAGAAGATGGGCTTCGTCCACTTGACCAAATCATCGGATGTTTCCGTCATAATATCACGCCCGTCACGAAACTCTCGATGGTAAGCGCGATAGGTGTTTCGATAAGCGTCCCAAAAGACCAGATTTTGGGAATCAAAAGCGCCTTCTGTAATCACGGGTGCATCCTGTGATTTTTTCCACTGAATCCCATCGGCGGAAACGAGCAAATGAAGCGGCGCGCCACCGATCGCCTTAAAACGTTCGTCTGCAGATACACCGGGTCGGCTATCGATAAAGGGGCTGAAATTATGTGCAATACCGCCAAATTGATCTTCGGAAATAACAATATTGTTATTCTTTGACCCTGCAAACTCGATCAAACCAATTTTCGGCCGTCTCCAATGGATACCATCCTTACTTTCCGCGTAGCAATAGGTTTGGGGATGCGTTGCCTCTAAGCCATATCGATAGTCGCCGCCGCGATAATACATCCGGTAGCGATCTCCATCTTGTATCACCGTAATATAACCCAGGCCATTTCCTTCCCAGGGCTTGTCACACACCAGCACGATTTCGCGCGGTGTAGGATGCTGCAAGACTCGCCGAGCCTGACCTTCCAGTGATTCCACCAGAACTTCGTCGACAAACAATTCACGACGCGATCCAATATCGACGACCGACTTGTCAGGAGATTCTGCGGCGAAAGACGCGACCGTCAGCCCCATCAGCAAGCCTGCAGTCGCAGTGACAATCATTGGGTTCATCATTCAAGTCTCCACCAACATTTCCAGCTATTCGCCGATCAATTCTGCTGCCAATTGTAGAGCGTCTGCTCCGCATTTACGAATTAACATTGTTGAAACAACGATCCACCTACCGAAAAGTTCAGCTCCAATCACACGGGCTAGAATCCTGCCAACCCATTTCAGGCGAACTCATGCCTGAGGATCAAACGAGAACTTCGTCCGCTGATTGAATCAACGCGCCAAGTCGTTGCAACCAACGAGCCGCCGGCGCACCATCCGTCACCCGATGGTCAAAAGTCAGACTTAACGTCAACATCTGGCCAATGACAATTTGGTGATCTCTGACGACAGGCTCTTGGACGATACGGCCGACACCGAGAATCGCTGCCTGTGGCAGATTAATAATCGGGGTAAAACTGTCGATCTCAAACATGCCAAGATTCGTCACCGTGAAGGTGCCACCTTCGATATCACTCTGAGACAAGCTACCCGACTTCGCCCGTTGAATTAAGGTTTCCGAGCATTCCGAGATCTCTGCCAACGTCAACTGGTCGGCATTTCGGATCACAGGAGCAACCAATCCGCTTTCCAGATCCACCCCGATGGCAAGATTGATTTGGTCATAAACCCAGATGCCATCATCATGCCAAACCGCGTTAAGCTGAGACTGTTCTTTCAAGGCGACCGCTGCAAGTTTGACCAGCATGTCATTGTAAGTTGGTGTTTTGGAAACTGGCTTTTCCGCTCGCCAGTTCTTGCGACACGAAACCAGTGCCGAAGCGTCTACTTTCGTCGTCAGCGTCACGGGTGCGGTTTGGTGAACTCCGGCAAACATCCGCTGCGCAAGCGTCTGACGAATTTTCTCAGCCGGATGATGCACGCCGGCAACGGTCGGAGAAATCGTTTTCTTGAAAGCCGCATCCATGGACGACCGCAAGGAGGGTGCGCTACCCAACCTCTTAATAAATGCATCCACATCTCGTTCGCGGATTCGACCTCCACGTCCCATGCCCTTGATTTGGCGCAAATCCACACCTTGTTCGCGAGCGAAACGACGCGCCCGAGGGCTAGCAATCAATCGCGAGTTGCTCGCCGCTGGTTGCGTACGGTTGAAAGAGTCGTTGCATGATTTGGCTTTTAAAACATCCTCGGAGGTAACACGCCCTGTGGGATCGGGTGTGGCAATATCATTCAGGTCGATTCCAAGTTGTTGAGCGAGTCGTCTGGCTGCGGGTCCGGCCACACGCGGGCGCGATTCAGCAGCCGATATCCCATCGTCGTTTGTCCGCTGGACGTTGTCCGCAACCACCCTTTTGCTGTCGGTGCGATTCACTTGGGTACCGACGCTTGCGGGAGCCACCTCGTCGGCTGCCAAAAGAAAACCGATAACTTGCCCCACCTGAACGATTTCGCCAGGCTGGGCCGCGTCAGCAGGAATGCAGAGAACGCCTGAGTCAAATGATTCAATTTCCTGCACGGCCTTTTCACCCTCGAGTTCGAAGATGAAATCCCCCTGAGCGACGAACTCTCCTGGCTGCTTGAGCCACTTAGCCAACGTGCCCTCATCCATCGACCAACCCAAGCGGGGAATTCTAATTTCAATCATGATTGCATGCCTGATTATCTGGCTCACCGATCAAGTTTGCCAAAGCCTATTCCTCTGACAATTGCTGCGCCGCCAGGACAATATCATCAACGCCTGGCACAACCGCCGTCTCCAAACTCGGTGCGTAGGGCGTTGGCGTATATACACCATTGAGTCGCTTGATTGGTGCATCCAGATCATCAAAGCCCTGATCAGAAACCAGAGCTGCGATTTCGGATGTCAGACTACAGGGACCAAAAGCCTCATCAACAACCAGCAAACGTCCTGTCTTCGCCACCGACCTTAGGATCGTCTCAAAATCAAGTGGCGATACGGTTCGCGGATCGACGATTTCCGCCGATACGCCTTGCGCCGACAATTGCTCAGCCGCTTCGATTGCATGATGGACCATGAGAGAAACCGCGACGATTGTCAGATCGCTTCCCTCTCGTACAAGCTTCGCGCAACCGAACGGTATCTCAAAGTCTTCCGCTGGAACCGGACCTTTTTTCGCCATTAGCTCACGATGTTCCAAAAACAGCACCGGATCATTGCCCCGCAAAGCGTGCGTCATGAGGCCTTTCGCGTCGTACGGCGTCGACGGCATCACAACTCGCAAACCGGGAATGTGTGAATAGATCGAATGATATAAGCCCGAGTGATGCGTTGCCGCAGAGTGGCCAATGCCTCCACAGCCACGAAGCACGATCGGCATTTTCAATCGACCACTACTCATATACTGCATTTTGGCGATCTGGTTGATGATTTCACCAAACGCATCGTTGATAAAATCGATAAACATAAAATCAACGACCGGACGGGTTCCCGTCATAGCCGCGCCACAAGCCAGGCCTACGAATCCCCGCTCGCAAATCGGCGTATCGCAAAGTCGATCTGCACCGTATTTGTCGTACATTCCAACCGTGGTCGCAAAGTTGCCTCCTCGAACGCCAATTCCTTCCCCCATCACCCAAGTCGTCGAGTTCCTCTCCATTTCTTGGTCGAGTGCTTCATGCGTGGCCGCAGCAAAAGTGACCCTTCGCTCACCCAGGTCAGGCAGTTCTACGACTGGCTGAGACGGTTCTTCACAGTAAACGTGTCTTGAGGCGCTGGATGACTTTGGCCAGCCGGCAGCTTCCGCGGAAATGCAGGCTTGTTGGACGCGGGTTGATACGTCGGCAGCAATCTCAGACAGCTCGGACTCCGTCACTAGCTCCGCTTCGATCAACCGTTGAGTAAAACCCTGGATCGGACAACGCTGCTTCCATTTGTCGACGTCTTCACGGGTTCTGTAGGTGAAATCAACCATGCCTTCCGCATGCGATCGCGTGCGGTACGTCTTGCATTCGATCAGGGTCGCGCCTTGACCTGCTCGAGCTCGATCAATGGCCTCGGCAGCTGCCTGGTAAACGGCCATCACGTCATTGCCATCTATTTCGAATCCTGGCATGCCATAATTTTCAGCCCGCCGTCCCACATCAGGAATACCGCTGGAATAATCAAAAGGAACCTCGGTTGCAAATTGATTATTTTCGCAAACAAAGATAACTGGCAGATTCCAGATACTGGCCATATTCAAGCCTTCGTGGAATGCGCCGTTGTTGACGGCTCCGTCACCAAAAAAGGCAACCGCCACCCTATTTTGCCGCAGAATCTTGAAGCTGTAGCCGCCACCGCAAGCCTGCAGGATGGAAGGACCGACAATACCACTGGTCCCCATCAGACCAATCTCAGGCGCGAACAGATGCATGCTACCCCCACGACCGCGCGACACACCCGCTTCACGACCAAATAACTCAGCCATCAACTTTTCGGGTTCTAATCCCTTGGCCAGCGCATGACCGTGCCCACGATGGGTACTGAACACGACATCATCACGGTTCAGCTGCGCACAAACAGCAGCGGCGACTGCTTCCTGTCCTACAGACGTATGGCAGGCACCCAGGACTAATCCTTTTTGATGACTTCGAGCTAGTTCCTCTTCGGTTTGACGAATAATCTGCATCGTTCGATACAGCGACATAGCCACATTGCGGCTCAATCCGTCTAGCTGTCGATTGGCTATCCTATCCGTCACTTCATCGTTTCCTCTCTGCAAAATACCGGGGCTGATCATGCCCGTGTATCATCCTTTTGCCTGATGCCCTGGCGTACCGCCAGCGTTCATGGCCAGATTGCCACCATCCATGGGAATAATCGCACCAGTAATCCAGGTCGAAGAATCGGCAGCAAGCAACACAGCGAGTGCTTGGATATCGGATGGCGCACCCATTCGCCCCACAGGGATACCGCGTAGAAATTGTGATTCTAAGGTCGGATCGTTGTTCATTCGTTCCACCAAACTCGGGTTGGTGACCTGGGCCGGCGTCACGCAATTTACTCGCACACCTCGGTGGCTCCATTCCGTACTCAACTCTCGCGTCATCTGGATCACCGCACCCATCGCCATGCTGTAGGCGATATGTCCTCGTCCCAATGCGGTGGAACTTGCAAGTGATCCGATATTCATAATCGAACCCAATCCCTGCGACAGCATGCGGCGCCCTGCCTGCTGACACATCGCAAAGCGACCAACGACTAAGTTTTGCAATACACAATGAAGATCATCAATCAGCAGGTCTTCGGGGGGACAAAGCTGTCCGTCGCCCGCAATGTTGCCCAAGAAATCAACCCGGCCAAATTTATTATCAACATCATCGAACAAGTCAGCGATCGCATTTGGATCCGACACGTTCGTAGCTTGAACGAGCGTCTTACGACCCATGTGCTCGATTTGATCGGCAGTCTCTTCTGCACCCGCGAGGTTTCGGTCAACCAACACAACATCGGCTCCACATTCCGCCAACGCCAAGGATGTTGCCTGTCCCAAGCCCTGAGCGGCCCCGGAAACAACCGCCACTTTCCCGGTGAGGTCAAATAGTTTACTACTCATGCTATTTCCATCCCATCACTCGGAAAAAAAGGGGACGACCTTCACGCAAAAAACGAGCACCGTCATCCCAAGATAAAAAATTCCACAACAAGCAATCCCTAGTACATTGAACCACTTTGGCTGTATTTGCTTCGGCAAAAACGATCGATTCAACCACAAAATATGAAACGATGTCACCGCAAGGGCTACGTTATTCAGATTCGCAATCACCACCACCATCAACGTCGGCGCATTTCCAAAGCTGAGAAAGATGGTTGCAGCAATAAACGACCAAACCACATAGCATCCGAGCAAAAAGTAATAAATCCGATTGGCTTGGTGTGGCTGCATCTTTCCGCGGATTTTCTGATTTGAGGACCAAAAAATGTCAGTCCATCGACGAGCAAAGTCGTCGACGATAGACATCTGACTCGGCAAAAAAACCATCAATCCAACAAACAGGGTAATTTGCCAAAGCAACTCGCGAACGTTTGCTGAGATACCTTCCGAATGACGAATCCCGTCAGCCGAAATCAGCGGCTGTGCGTAGGGAACTTCCGTGCCAAACATCGTCGAGCTATGAGCAAACTCAATCGACAGCAACGCCGGTAACGCCATGCCCATGAAACAACCCGGAGCCCAGATGCAAAACTGGTCGGTAATAATATATTTCCACCAAGCCCTCCACTTGCGCAAGTTCTCATCGTTCATTTCAAAGACTTTACCAATGTGACTTAGCGAGACTTTGCGACCACCGACGGCACTGGCAATTGCACCCACCTGGCTTCCCATCCCCCAGCCTTTGTCGCGAACGAAATTACTGTAGGTGGAATTGCCAAGCCCACCTCCGCCAGCATATCCCGCGAACGCCCCCAAGACAGCGATGTTGGCGAGAGCGATCACCGGCCATTCCCCATGTTCGGCATAGTAGGAAAAAGCATTGACAACGGTTTCATGACCCTGGTTGTCGTTGACCGGTACATTTCCGAAACGCAGAAATCCGGAGAAGACATCATACCAGCCCTGAGCACTGACAAAAAACAGACCGATGAACAAACAGAATCCCAGTACGATGAACACCTTGGCCGTCATAACCAGCTGCAGCATGTTATAGACCTTGCCGCCAACCAGGACAGGAAGAACGACAATCCCCAGGCACACATAGGCAACCGTATTCACTAGCCAGGTGTCCTCCAAGGTCGGTGCACGATTCAGGTACATTGAGACGATCAACACGGCTGCATTGGTCGACAATCCCGGAATCAATGTCCCCAAACTGAGCATCATCGCGACACCCTGCCAAAACACGGGGCCGGGTTTCGTCCGCATGAATCCGGTGAAAACTGGCTCACCCGTGTAGAGCGTATAGCGACCGCATTCCACGTTGTAGAACACCTGACACAGGATCGCGACCGTCGCAATCCACATCAGGCCCCCACCATATTCCGCCGTAATCGTCGGCCCAAAGAGCCATTCACCACCACCAATTTGAATCCCACACATGACGATGCCTGGCCCGATGAATCCGGTAAGATTTTTCAAGCCCAATGGCTTCGGCTCGGGAAGTTCAGCAACGTCCCAGGTAGGGAGACAAGTTTCAGGAAGCTTCGCTTTTGCATTTTCAGTCATGCAACACCATCGCTCGCCCAGGACCACCGTGGCAGTTTTTAATTTTCACCGCAGCGAATAAAAAGTAGGAGTTCTTGGGTACATTGCGGACATTCACTAAAAACTCGACACCCACCATCTCTTGAGATCCAAGTGTCCAATAGGTCATCAGCGCGCGACGGGGATCGACACCACCAAGATCAGGTGCATCCGTGGCAACACAACGAATACCCTTCGATTTAAGATAGACGATCGCCGCCGGCCCGGGAGCCGGCCAACCTTCCGACTTTCCCAGCAATGGATCGGTCCACAAGCCAACATCGTCCGGCGCTAGTTTCAGATTTTTTTCAACATGATCGGTTCGAAAAATGACAATGTCTCCCTCACGCAAAGTGCCGTTTTTCGCTTCGAATGCCCGAATGTGATCCGGTGAAATTTCCGGCGAAGCTGGCCAGTTTTCCTTGTTCGTGGTGTTGATCAATGAAGTCACATCGATCACCCGAGCCTCTCCGCAGGTCCAATCAAGGGGTACTTTTTCGGTGGTCATTGAGCTAAAGCCACGCTTGCCGAATTCGCGCTCATATTGCTGCAACCAGCCTCGCACCTCCGGCGCATAGGGAACATAAGTGTCTTCGGCCGGCAGCGCATACGCGGGAGGAACTAAATGCGTTCCTGCCATGCTGTCCATCAGATGAGCATGATGATAGAGGTCCAACGTTTCGGCGTAGAGAAAATCGATTTTGAGATAGACCTGACGATGTTTGCCGGTACCGATGCCGGGCGAAGTCAGAGGCAATCCCTGTTGGAGCGTCGGTGACAAATCGATCGCTCGCTTGGCCTTTGCTGCGGCAATCAGCCGCTGCGGCAACTTGCCCCCGACGATGGAGAACGCACGACCTTCTCCGTAGGGACCGTCTTTGTGCTTAGGACCTAGCATGGTGTAAAAGGCCCCTGTCGCGGGCAGCGCACCGAGATTGGTGGCACCCTCGGTCCAAATCATGCCGTGTTTTAGTCCGGCGTAATGTGTGGGTTCCGCCAGATTCGGTAGCGGCCCCATGCTCGCACTATCGGTACCAAGCGTCATGACCTTACGAGTTGCGAGTAACTCCATGCAATCCGGATTGGGATCGGGATAACCGGGGGCCTTCCGCTCAAGAATATCGGCAATGTACCGAGTCCCTTCGGGAAACGGTCGGTAAAATTTGTCGGAGTAATCACTGCGAAACAACACCACGTCACCAAAGCGCAAGCGGCGATGCTTTTTCTCAAAGCGTTCGACGCGCTGAGGAAGCACGAGCGGACTCGTACCCTTCGGGGCCTGCCCCAGCAAATCCCGCACATCAACGACGCACGCTTCACCGCCAAACTGCCAAGCCTCAATCTTGTCCGTGAAGGCGAGTCCCAGCGGCCCGGACTTCGGACCTTTCAAATCAGGCCGCGTGACGGAGTGTGGAGGCACATCGAGCTGAGTGCCCGAATTCCCATCGATCAACAACACATCAACGTTGTAAGCACAGTCAGATCCAATCACCCGCTCCGACGTAATTTGAAAACGCGGAAAAGGAGCCGCCGGCCACGTTACTGGGTATTCGGGAGCAACTAATAAGGAATGGTCGACAAATCGCGACTCTTGCGCCGCAACATCGTTGAACCGCCCCCACAAGACCAAGGTGATCGCGAAGACCAATCGAAGGGCCCATCGGTCAACGGAAATGCTCGACATCATTTCTCACCTCCCTCCGCAATAACAGGATTGGTTAGCGCCCCGATCGATTCAATCTCGATGCTCACCGTATCCCCCGGCTGTAAGAAAACAGGCGGATCCATAGCGCCTCCAACTCCATGAGGCGTTCCAGTCAAGATCACCGTCCCAGCTGCCAGTCGCGTGCTACCGCTGAGAAACTCAATCAACGTGGGCACGTCAAAGATCATGTCATTGGTGTTCCAATCCTGCATCGACTTACCATTCAGAATGGTTTTGATCCCCAATGCGTTTGGGTCAGGAATCTGATCGGATGTCACGAGACACGGACCCAAGGGACAGAAAGTGGCAAACGTTTTGCCACGGCACCATTGGCTTCCACCATATTTCAGCTGCCAGTCACGAGCACTCACATCGTTAGCACAGGTGTAACCTAAGACATAATCGAGCGCATCCGCCTTCGACACGTTATGGCAAGTCTTCCCGATTACTACAGCCAGTTCGCACTCATAATCAACCGAATCACTTGGCAGTTTTCTCGGAAGAACAATGGGATCACCAGGATGTTGCAACGCACCACTGTTTTTCATGAAAACAATAGGCCATTCCGGAATTGGCTGCTTTCCCTCTGCCGCATGCCGGCGGTAGTTGAGTCCGATACAGAAAATGTCACGCGGTTCGATCGGCGCCAACAGCTTGCGCACCTCGACAGTCTCCCCCGTATCTTCCAGATCCCCAAACGGATCACCCACTAAGCGAGTCACACGACCATCTTCATGTTGTTTACCGTAACAACAATCTCCGCTACCCGTTTCTAAACGAACGATTCTCACAAGGGAACTCCTATTCGCGATCACTAGGATTCGAACTGTTTCGCGCCAGCAAATCGATCTATCTCATCCTGACGATAAAATCCGACCGTGCTTCAGTTGCCAACATTTTGGTCCCAAAACAATTGCATTTCAACTAGATTCGAGATTAGCGGGCCACAAAGCGGGCCACAAATTGATCGACATTACCAGCTCCCAATACGGCTAACCATTTCTCCTGTCCCGCCGTCGGCGATAATAATCTGCGGTCCGGTTCACCCCTTCTTCCAGCCGAGTGGCAACCCAGTCGGGAAAAAGTTCAGCTATATAATGTGGACTTGGCAACAGGTTTGAAGGGATCACCGGTCCAGCCACCGAAATTCCTGCTGCAGATTCTGACACAAGAGCGTTGATTAGGCTGGCAAAATGTTCCGTGCTGGAGCTCTCACCAGGCAAATCGACAACGGTCGCTTTGCCCTCACATTCGAACGCCGTGCGGACCAAGGCTCGCGCCACATCTTCTACGTAGTCATAGGTTACTTCACCACGGTAACCGATGCTGTAATCGTTACCCATGACCGCTGCTTTGATCGCCAGTGACGGCCCTGCCGTCAAGCCAAGTTCGCGTAAGGGTCCGTAAACAACGTGCGGACGTACGGCGACCGATGGAAGCGAAAAATGTCGCCAATACTGTGCCGCAATTGCATCGGCCGCCAACTTAAACGCTCCATAAAACGTTGGTGCTTGCGAAGCTGAAACATCTGTCCTCACCTCATCACCATGTACAGCGCGAGAACTTGCATAAGAGATCGCTTTCACGCAACCCGCCCGTCGAGCAGCGTCGAAGACACCTGTCGTGCCCAGCACATTGACACGACATCCATCCCAAGGACGCTCCTGACAATCTGGTGTTAGTAATGCCGCCAGGTGAATCACGTGCGCTATCTCATGATGTTCGATGGCACTCTGCATGCTGTCGCGGTCGAGTAACGAGGCATCTGACCAAACAACGTCCTCCGCCCGATCACCAAGCAACTCTTTCCATAGATCCCAAGCAGGCACAAGATCAACCACGACGGGTACGGCATCACGTTCCAACAATTCACGCAAGACCCAACAGCCGATAAAGCCACTTCCTCCGGTTACCAAAACGTATGGCTTCATCTAACGCTCCTTACTTGGAGCCAAACAGCGTCCCTTTTCACCGATCGCACCATTTCATCCTTAACTTCCTATCCAAACATCCGGCCAAGATTCAGTCGATCATCTCGAGAGGCAGATGACGTTGTGATCCGAACAGTCACTGCGACTTAACAATAACACAGTTTCCTCACGGGCCCACTTGTCACGGGCCCACTTGATTGACAATGTTCTGAAGCGGCTCATCTCGGACAGCTGCAACCGCCAGTCTTGCTGCCGTTTCGCGCAATCGATGAATCGCTTTGGTGCTAACGGAAGCAACATGGGACGAAACAACAACATTGTTCATCTGTAGAAGAGGGCTATCTGCGCAAAGTGGCTCTGGATCAAAAACATCCAACGCGGCGGCCCCGAGATGCCCAGATTTCAACGCTGAAACCAACGCATCTTGTTCGATCAGATCACCTCGGCCCACATTGATAAGAATTGACCCCGGCTTCATCGACCGCAGATTCTGCTCGTTGATCAATCCACGAGTTATGTCGGTCGAGGGACAGTGCAATGTGACAACATCAGATTCAGCAAGCAATTCCTCGGGTGTCATTAGAACACAGCCTTGCATGGCTACCGCTTCAGCAGAAACAAACGGATCCGCCACCAGTATTTTCGGCCGAAACGGCTTCAGGCGCTCAACGACCGCAGATCCGATGCGACCCAATCCAATCACACCGACCGTTTGATCACAGAGAGCTCGCATCTGATCGACTTCAACGCCAAGCCCCCATTCGTTTTCCAGCAATTTAGCGCAGTTCGCTCGAAGATGCCGCGTCATTGCCAGGATAAACGCCAGCGTGTGATCGGCAACTTCATCCACGCAATAATCGGGAATATTGCAAACGGGTATTTTTCGTTCTCGAGCTACATCGCAGGCCACATTGTCGTAGCCAACCCCATAGCGAACGATCACTCGAGCCCTTTCCATTGAACGGACCACATCCGCGTTGACCGGCGCGAATTGAGTTATAACCGCATCAACGCCTGACACGAGTGGAATCAGCAACTCTGGCGTCTTACATTGCCCACTGACAACCTGACCGCCCGCCGCCTCAATAATGCCTTTCTCAATCTCCAACGACGAAAAGGTAAAATCCGTTATCGCCACTTTGAACATTATGAGTCTCCTTCGTCACACACTTGCATGGACACGGTTCCGTCAACCGCCAATCTAATGGCTCAAATATCCACCGTCAACGGCGTACCAATCGTCGGCCGCACGCAGAAGAATAGCAGCATGGCCGCACTCGATACGGGCAAATCAGAACAACCGATCAGAAAATCCAAATCGGGTATCAAGAAGGGTTTCAGGACATTTTCAAAAATGGACGGTCATGACATGGATGGCGATGATACACGAGTTAGGCGGAATGGCTTTGCAGCAATCGCGAACACTTAATCGCGAACACTTAATCGCGAACACTGGCACGAGATACAAGGGGTCATTCCCACACGTTTCTGAATGAATCGCAAAAAAATCACGACAGCCGCTCACTGCCATGGTCTCCTTGTCAGCCTTTTGCTGACAAGGAAAAATGTTGTCCACCGAGAATCAGGAACAGCGCCTTGGACGAGCAATCACCAGCATTACGAACATCCTGACTTACGCCAGCAGTTCTCCGACGACTTTTCCGTAGACATCGGTCAATCGATAGTCGCGACCTTGATGCAGGTAGGTCAGTCGCTCGTGATTCAGACCGAGCTGATGCATGAGGGTCGCATGGAGATCGCATGGAGATCGTGAACAGGCAGTTCATCACGTACGGCAGTATAGCAGAAGTCATCCGTTTCCCCATGGATGAGCCCGGACTTAAATCCGCCCCCGCCTACCAGCATCGTAAAGCAGTTCGCATGATGGTCTCGACCATACGACTCCTTTACTTTTCCAGTCTGACTGAACGTAGTGCGACCGAATTCGCCACCCCAGACAACGATCGTATCATCAAACAGTCCGCGTTGGATAAAGGTCTTGGATTAATCCAGCTGTAGCGCGGTCTGTTTCCTAACAACGTTTGGGCAAATGATCAGGCAGATTGAAATGATGGTCCCAACCAGAATGATAAAGCGGGATGAAGCGTACATCTCGCTCTGCCAGTC
This sequence comes from Pirellulaceae bacterium, assembly GCA_029243025.1. Lineage (NCBI taxonomy): Bacteria > Pseudomonadati > Planctomycetota > Planctomycetia > Pirellulales > Pirellulaceae > Pirellulaceae bacterium. The sequence continues at coordinate 1,124,426 of JAQWSU010000045.1, forward strand.
TCCGTGCCATCAGGCAATTGTACGCATAGGTTCCTGGCTGCCTTGCCTCCTCTCCATAGAGTTGATAAGTCGATTTTGTTCGTCGGACAGATCGGCAAATTCGAGAACGGGGGTCCGCATACGGAGCGCCATTTCGTATTGTGCGATGCGTGCCTCCACCGCCGGGTCACCACTAGAAGCCAACTCTTGCTCGTTCAGGGCATTGACCACATCGAGGATTTTGCGTTTGTCGCCGATGGGCTTCTGCGTCGGATCCTTCAGATACAACACGGGCTCGGCCCCGGAACGCAGCCGCACTCCAGCAAAACGCGATGATAGAAAGCCGCTCCCCCAAAGCGATTATTCAACGGTTGCATATTGCCGAGGTCACCACGTGACACCAGCACAACAAAATCAGGCAGTTCACGATTCATCGTACCCAAACCATCACTGAGCCAAGCTCCGATCGAGGGTTGCCCAGGTAAATTGTGGCCGGTGTGCATGAAGTTCAGCGCCGGATCGTTGTTGACTGGTGTGGTGCTTACGCTGCGAACAATTGAGACTTTTTCCGTTGAGACTTTGTCCGTGATCGTACTGATATGGGGTAACAACTCGCTCACTCACGCACTATTTTCACCGTGCTGGAAAAATCGATAGCGTGTATTGATCACAGGATGAATCTCGTGCTGATTCGTGCAGCCAGTCAGACGACCTGATTTTTCAACGAGCTTAAAAATATCTTGCCCATGAAACTTAGCGAGTGCGGGCTTGTAATCGAACAAATCGACCTGTGACGGCCCACCGGACTGGAACAGGTAAATCACCCGTTTGGCAGGCGGCGCATGATGCGATCGTTGCCTCGTGACCTGCTCGACACCTTCAAGTTTGGCAAGTGCCATACTGCCGAGACCGACGCCACTACCCCGTAGAAATGTACAGCGATCAATTCGGTGGAGTATCGATGTAAGCTGCGTCATCTCGACTTACTTTCTCATGATTGTTTCACTGAGATTAAAGATGGCCAGACAAACGTCGGACATCGCCGCCAATCGCACGGCATCAATTTTGGGATCGGCGGTCGACTCACCAACCTGCAGTAATTTCGCAGCCTGCGCTGGATCGGCCGCATAGCCGTCAAGCCGTTGGTGATACAACTGACTCAGCAGGGCCAATTCTCGCTTGGTCGGAGAGCGTGATAGAGTTCGCCGCATCCCACTGACAATCATTGCGTGTTCAGACGGCTCACTTTTGATGATTCGTTCCGCCAATTTACGAGCTGCCTCGATATAGGTCGGGGCGTGCTGGAGGGCCAAAGCTTGTAACGGCGTGTTCGTCGTCGAACGCAGCACGCTACACATATCGCGACTCGGAGCATCAAACACGGCCATGGCCGGATGCATCGCCGCGCGCCGCCAAAATATATACATACTCTTTCGATAAAGCGCTCCACCACTGTCCTGTTCGTAGACTTCGTCATATCCGGCGGGAGCGTTCACATCCTCCCAGATGCCAGAGGGTTGGTACGGTTTAACACTCGGCCCGCCCACTTGACGCGTCAACAAGCCACTAACAGCAAGCGCCTGATCACGAATCATCTCGGCAGGTAGACAGAACGAAGCTCCGCGCGCCAGGAGCCGATTCTCGAAGTCTTCCAGTTCGAGACGGCGTCTGGACGATTGTCGGTAGGTTGATGACAGCACGATGGTGGGAATCAAATGGTGCAAGTCCCAGCCGCTCTCGCGAAAGTCGGCCGCCAGCCAATCAAGTAATTCTGGCTTGCTGGGCGTTTCACCCTGCACACCAAAATTGTCGACCGTCTTCACCAACCCAACTCCGAAGAACTGCTGCCAGATACGATTGACGGTGACTCGAGCCAACAACGGATTCTCTGCCGCCGTCAACCAGGCCGCCAGACTAAGTCGCCAGACCAAGTCGCCAGACTAAGTCGCCAGACTAAGTCGATTGCGCGGACGATTCCCAAAACTCGGCAGCACCGCTGGAGTGTCTGGCTGCACTACCTCGCCTTGCTGGTCGAATGGGCCGCCCTGCAAAATATATCTTGCATCACCATGACGTACCCGCTGCCCACATTGAAGGCAGGCGCGATCGGCTTATCTTTTTCTCCGATGCCCTTTTCCGCATTACTGTCGAAGAAGGCGTATAACTGGTAATACTCCTTCATGGAAATCGGATCATACTTGTGATCGTGACACCGCGAGCACTCCAGCGTCAGGCCGAGAAATAACGTTCCAGCAGTGGTCGTCTTATCGTTGACGTACATCACACGATACTCTTCATCGAAGACGCCACCTTCAATCGTGAATCGATGATTGGGATTGAATCCGGTCGCAATCTTTTGATCCTGCGTAGCACCTGGCAGTAAATCACCAGCCAGCTGCTGACTGACAAACCGATCAAACGGCATGTTCCGTTGAAAGGCGCGAATCACCCAATCACGCCACGGCCACATCTGCCGGACGTTGTCGAATTGAAAACCGTTGCTGTCCGCGTAGCAGCATTGTCCAGCCAGATCGTTGCCATCCGCTCCGCGTAATCATCACTCTGAAGTAGCCTTTCGACTACTTTTTCGTAAGCGTCAACCGAACGATCCGCAAGCAACGCATCCAATTCGGCAATCGTCGGTGGCAAGCCCGTAAGGTCAAGCGTCACGCGTCGCAAATAGCACTCTCGATCGGTCTCCGCAGCCGGATCGATCCCTCGACCCTGCAAACGTTTCAGCACAAACTGATCCAATTCGCTGCGAGCCCAATCGTTTTCGACAACCTTTGGAACAGGTTTCGCAATGGGCTTGAATGCCCAATGCCGACCGTATTCGGCACCCTGATCAATCCAATTCCGCAAGAGCTGCTTCTGCGCCTCGAGCAACGGTTTATTGAACTCCGCTGGAGGCATCTGCTCATCCGATTCATCACTCAGGATCCGCCGAATCAGCTCGCTGTCATCTGCCTGACCCGGTACGACCGCCTCATGTTCGACCGCCGATTGACGGCGATCGAGTCGCAGCCCCGCCTCACGGACCTTTTCACCGGGACCATGACAAGCGTAGCAGTGATTCGCCAAGATCGGCTGGATGTCGCGGCCAAAATCGATCTGTTCCTCACCACGAACGGAGAGGACTGGACCGATCACGCTAACCAAGCTCAGCCGAACCATGCGACAACTTATTCATCCCATCGCGTTTCATTCGCTCGTCAACTCTCCCGATGGTCCAAGGGTCTACACGCTGGCGTAACAACACTCTATTCTACGGCGAGTGCACCGCGAGTTGAACGTCGTAATCGGGACAACTTTCGAAGAAATGTCAAGTCACCTCATCCTGGATCTGCAAGAACAAAGGACTTCTGATACAAAGATCCAGAAGTCGCGATTCAACTGTTGAGGGCCGAGCTACAAAAACCTCTATGGCAAATTGGCAGTTGTAACCAACTCCCCTTCATGATCACGAAGACCGAGGTCGTTAAGTTATGAGCAGAAAGAGCAGTTGGTTCACCCCGTTTTTATTCTTCATGGTGTTAGCTGGGGTCGCGAATGAACTTCGAGCAGAATTTCGTTTGGCGACATTTCGTTGTGACGTGACGATACCGATTGGCCATCGTTGCATGGGGGTCTTGCCAACCAAGTCGAAAACCATCACTGACCGACTTTACGCAAACGGTTTTGTATTGCTAAGCCAGGACAAACCGGTGGTTGTCTGCGCGGTGGACTGGTGTGAAATACGAAACGGCTCCTACGATCAATGGCGTGATGCCCTGGCAAAATCGGCAAATACAACTCGCGAACGCGTGCTGGTTTGTTCGTTGCACCAACATGACGCACCCGTCACCGACAAAAACGCCGCAGACCTGCTCCGAGCAGCCAACTTGACCGGCGAACTCTACGACGAACCTTTCCATGACGATGCCGTAAAACGCGTTGCCAATTCGCTCGCTACCAGCTTGAAACACGCCCAAACAGTCACCCACCTCGGGATGGGACAAGCCAAGGTGAAACGCATCGCATCAAATCGTCGAGTGGTGATGCCGAGTGGGCAAGTGATGTATAGCCGTGGTAGTCGGAGTGGGAGCGAAACGTTTCATCGCCAAGCAGCCGACGGCGAGATCGATCCATTCTTAAAGACCATCAGCTTCTGGACGAATGAGCAGCCACGATTGGCGTTACACGCTTACGCAACCCATCCCATGAGCTATTACGGTGCGGGAGAAGTATCCGCTGACTTTGTCGGACTTGCTCGTGAACGACGACAGCGAGATGATCTATCGATAAAACAGATCTATGTCTCCGGTTGCAGCGGCGATGTGACTGCGGGCAAATACAATGACGGCAGCGCCGACAGTCGACTGGCTCTGACAGAACGACTGTACAACGCCATGGTCACTGCCTGGAAGAACACGCGCCGAGTCCCCTTAACCCAGGTCCGCTTTCGCAATACTCAGTTCGAATTAGACTTCCACCCTGACCCGTCCCTCTCGGAAAAAGCGCTAGCAAACGTACTTGCTGATGATTCGAAAACGGTCGAGACTCGTATACTCGCGGCGATGGGACTGGCGAGTCGACAGCGAGTTGGCCGCCGTCAGAAAATCGACATGCCTTGTCTCGATTTGGGTGAGGCCAAACTTCTGCTGTTTCCGGGTGAGTCCTTCGTAGGCTACCAACTTCTGGCGCAAGAAATGTGCCCCGAGTCATTTGTCCTATCCATTGGATACGGAGAATGTTGGCCTGGCTATATCCCGACGGAATCCGCGTTCCGAGATGCTTTCCATGACAAATGGCTTTGGGTAGCGCCCGGTTCAGAAGCCCGAATTCGCCAAGCGATGGCCTCTGTGTTATTGCCCAACTAGCCACGTGCTTGGCTGACATCGGCAACAAAATAACAGCGACAAACAATCATGGCTTCCTTCGACGCATCTCAGCGTCGAAAGTGCAACGATTCACGAGTTCCAGATCGCCTTCATTCACTCCTGCGGAGGATGTCCCTTTCTTGGAGAAGGTCACGCTCAGGCGAATATCTGGCCTACGAAAGAGAGCAAGGAATTGGTTTGACACTGGTATCCCACCAATACAAATAACACTTTTGAAAATTGATGTGGGTAACTGCTGAGCCCTTATCGCACATGAGAGATGTCAGTAGGCCGATTTTTTCCGTCAAGAACAATCAGTGGGGACTGCAACTTAGCTTTTACTCAGTGTTTCTATTTCTTCTTGAATCAACGAGACATTTATTCACGTCAACAACAAAGGAACATCAACATGAAATTCGTCTTCACGGGGTGCGTTCTACTCTGCCTATCTGCCTTTACTCTGGCTGGTGAACAAACAACCATTGAGATCCCATCTGAATCGTTTACGGTCAAAGGAAAACTGCGGAACGTAGAACTCACCGACCAAGGTGGAGTCGTTACGGTATCGGGAGTTGCGGGAAAATACGGTCGCGTTTTTATCACTTACAAGATGAAGCCAAATCCTAATTCTCCTTCTCAGGGATGCTTTACTGGCAGAGGTTTCGGCATCGACGATGAGGGAAAAAGCGAGTCAGCTACCCGCCAAGGAGTTTGGAAGCGAGAAGGAACAAAATACACCATGTTGTCTCTTGATGATTTAACCGATGGCACTCAAAATTTGTGCAAATCCATCCTTGATGTGGCTACTGAAGAGTTTGAAATGACTTTCTATCCCATGCCATAGCACCCATTTTTGCCTCTGAACTGTTGCTGCCAAGCCAAAAACCAGCTGGGAAACACTGATCAGGATGCGATACGTATTCCGATGACAATTCCCGGATCGACACTTTGGAGCCATCAGTTCGCTCAACTTGATCAATCCCGGTTTTCAAAACGCTGGCAATCTGCTGAGCTGCGCTACATGAAGCACACTCAGCTCAGAATCTCACGAATCACCCTGCCATAGTCGAGTTCCAATCGCTTTCTTCCCGGGAAATTGAGCCGTCGATTATCAAGACCGAGCAAATGCAGCACGGTGGCATGCAAATCTGTCACATAATGGGCGTCCCCCAACGCATGGTAACCGAGTTCGTCAGTTTCCCCGTGAACATGCCCCTTCTTGATCCCGGCACCGGCCATCCAGATCGTGAAGCCATTCGGATGATGGTCTCGCCCCGTCAGTCCACCGGAACGTTTTTCGAGTCCCGGTGTGCGACCAAATTCGGTGCAAAACACGACCGTCACTTGATCCAGCAGCCCCCGCTGCTTTAAGTCTTTGATCAATCCGGCCACGGGCTTATCGACCGTTTGGCAAAGCCGCGTGTGGTTTTCACGCAGCTTTTGATGTGAATCCCAGACCCCGTACGGCGAGGGAAACACTTGCACAAATCGCACACCTCTTTCCACCAAGCGCCGAGCTACGAGCAATCGCCCGGCCGCCAACTCCGTCGTCTTCTCATCCAAACCATAAAGTTGCTTGGTGGCCTCCGATTCATGGCGAAGGTCCACCGCTTCGGGAACAGCTGCCTGCATGCGGAAGGCAAGTTCATAAGATCGAATCCGAGCAATCAACTCCTGGTCCTGCGGATATTCGACTGCTGAGAGCGTGTTCAGCTGATGAATCAGCGCGAATTCAGCTTGCTGAGCTGCAAAGCTTTGACCACTCTGTCGCTGACCAAACGGCAACGGATTTTTCGGGTCGAGTGCAATGGGTACACCCGCATGCTGCGGCCCCAGATACATCGAATCGATTGACAGCCGCGTATCGGAACGAGTCGGCCCCCCCAAAACGGTGAACTTCGGCAGATTGTCGTTGATCGCACCAAGACCGTAATGCACCCAGGAACCGATACTCGGTTCTTGAGGATCCAGCCGATGCCGGCCGGTGTGGATCTGATTTTCAGCCGCGTGATCATTGTCTGTCGTCCACATGTTCCGAACGAAACAGAGATCATCAACGTGCTGAGCTAAGTGCGGCCACCAATCTGTTACTTCCATGCCCGATTGACCATACTTTTTCCAGCCGACCTGCATCGGGAAAATGGTGGGATAAACGTCTCTCACATTGATCTCTTCTGCCGCAACGGAGCGAAATCGCTGCTCGTGAAGCGGGGATTTCAATGGATTTTCCAATGGCGTCTCATCAAATGTCTTGCCGGCATATTTGTTCAGTGCCGGCTTAGGATCGAACGTTTCCACATGGCTATATCCGCCCGATAAGAATATCCAGATGATCGACTTCGTCTTGGGCAGGTAGTGCGGCATGCCGTCAGGTGAACGTTCGCGAGGATCCTCGCTGGCGCGGACGATCCCATCTTCGGCCAACATTGCACCGAGTGCGGCACCGGTAAATCCCATACCCAGATCGGACAAAAATGCTCGTCGCGTCGACCGATGACGAACGTTTTGATTCAGCAGGTTGGAATGAATCATATCATCACCTTCATGAGTTCACCGAATCGTGACAAACTCGTTGTGGTTCAGTAGAGAGCGAACAAGACTCTGGTAAGCAGCCGTTTGAATCTTCGGGATCGATGCTTCGCCCGCTGCCTCGAAGGATCGGATCTCAATTTGTTGATTGATCGCCGCGATGCACAATTGTTTTTCTTCGGGGGTGGGCGTTTTTGAGAGAATCTGTTCGAACAGATCGACAATGAGCTGTTCTCGGCTTGAATTGGGATTTTGTTGCTGCCAAGCACCGACAATTTCTTCACTCACTTGATGCACTAACTCACTATTGGTTAATGCGAGTGCCTGCTGAGGCACGATGCTACGTGTGCGGCGATAACATTCGAGTGGATTGGGGGCATCGAACAACGTGCTCAGTTGATTTGCGCCTCCATCTTCCGGGAAAACTTCGTAGTACAAGCTACGGCGATACGTGTTGAATGCCTGATCATTTTCGAGCGGCTGCCCTCCGATGGTCGCGTCCAAGATTCCACTACAGTGGAGCAGACTATCGCGTAAAACTTCCGACTCCATCCGTCCGGAATTCATTCGCCAAAGTAGTCGATTATTTGGATCGACTTCCATGGGAGCGTTTTTGCTTATCCCATTGTCCCAGGTCGAATCAACACTAACATTCGATGACCGGCGATAGGTATCACTCGTAACGATAAGTCGATGAAGATGTTTCATACTCCAGCCCGCTTCGATCAACTCGACCGCGAGCCAATCCAGCAGTTTCGGATGGGTAGGCTCAGCACCATTGCGGCCAAAATCATACACGGTCGCGACCAACGGCTGGTGAAAATGTCGCATCCAGATGTGATTAACAGCGACTCGCGCGGTCAGCGGATTATCCCGATCAGCAATCCAATCGGCCAGCGCTCGCCTTCGCCCTGTACTTGTTCGCGGGTAGACCTCGCTGATGGGAGTATATGTCCAGGTCATATCACGGGGACTGTCTTCACCGGCTTGCGCAAACTCCTGCTCGGCCACGGCAAGCTGATCTTGCGCCAAAGCAATTTGTTTGGGTCGTTTTTCATCGTCGGCAGATAGCGATTGGGCACAAACGAGTGCATATTTTTTCGCCATCAGTTCCGCTTCGAATTTGCAAAGTTTTGCCTTTCGCTCAAGCTCGCTGGCGGTTCGAGTCAACACATCGGAGTCGGCATCGACCCTCTCCCCATACTTCGCTCGATCAGCAGCAATCCGCGCTTCCACACTTGCCAGTTCTGCACGAGCTGAAGCGAGACGAGCTTCCAAGCTTTTCTGTCGAGCTGAAACAACGTTGGCGTCCTCTGGAGGATCGTTGTGAGCTCCCGCCAGCAGCAATTCGGATAACTGATCATATTTCGACTTTGACAATTCCAACTTCTGCCGAGCATCGGCCAACACGGCCGCTTGCATTTCCGGGTCAAATCCCGGGTACCATCCCCGCACGGGTAAGTTAACTGGTTTGACCTCACGACCGTTTTCGGAGAGAAACGAGGGAACGCCCGGGCGAATCGTACCACGCTGTTTAACACGATTACGCTCGTCGCCGTCGGTGTAGAACCAAGTTGGCGCATCCGGTGTTTTGTCAAACACGCGAACAGCACCAAGTCGCTGAATCTTTCGCAAGGTGCTGTACTCGTAATCTTGAAATGGCCCGGGATCCGCCTCACCACGAACGCGATCTTGTCGCACGTACATTGGCTCAAAAAACGCTCGCAAGCGAAAGTAATCTTCCTGACTGATCGGATCATATTTGTGGTCATGACAATGAGCACAATTGAAGGTTAAACCCAAAAATGCCTTACCAGTGTGTTCGACCGTGTTTCGCATCCAGTCATTTGGATTGAGAGCATACCAGTTGCGGATCAAATAGCCCGTCGCAACCGTGGCATGCGAATCCTCAGGCATGATCTCATCGGCAGCCAGCATCTCCCTAAGCATTTGATCGTAGCCTTTGTCTTCGTTCAAGGAACGAACAATCCAGTCCCGCCAACGCCACACCTGCGGTGCGCTGTTCCATACATCGGGTACGTTTCGCCGACCATACCAATCACTGTATCTCCAAACATCCATCCAATGGCGGCCCCATCGTTCTCCGTATCGCGGATCGTTCAACAAGCGATCGACAACCTGTTCATACGCGTGATCCGAGTTGCTATGAAGAAATCGATTGAGCTCCGTACGAGTCGGCGGAACACCAATCAGGTCGAGATAAACCCGTCGCAATTGAATCTGCTTTGGTGCGTGGGATTGCGGCATCAAGTGGTGTGCAGCCAACTGGCCGTTAATGAATACATCGATTGGATTGCCCACACGTTCGATGATTGGTTGGCGTGGAAGATCAACCGATACTTGGACCGATCGAACAGGCCGCGAACCCGGCACCGCCGGACGCTGCAAAGCACGAAATGACCAATGATCGCGCGGATTTGCTTCCGGCTCTTCGTTTTCGGGTGACTCTGCACCCTGGCGGATCCACCGTCGCATCAGCTCAACTTGCTCGCTGGTCAGCGGTTCGCCATCCGGCGGCATCCGTGCTGAATCATCTCCTGTCAAAACTCGCTCGATCAGCAAACTCTCATCCGCCTTCGCCGCGACCACGACAGAACCGCTGTCGCCACCCAGGCGAATCGTTTTGCCCGTGTCGAGTCGCAGCCCCGCCTCTTGCTTCAGCCCGCCGTGACAAGCATAGCAGCGTGTTTTTAGAATTGGCTTGATTTGTTTTGTATAATCGACCGTTGACTGGGAGCAAGCAACGCTCGCAGACCAATGAATTATCAAAACCAACGTGCATCGAAATGCTTGATTCTTATTAGAAAAGAGCAGCATCGTTGGGTGAACACAGCGAGTCCCGGTCGACGTTATCTTCAGCGTAATCATTGTTGGCTATCAATGTTCGATGGAAAATAAAAACGAACGGTAGTGATCAACCCATTTCATCACCACGTGACCATCAGCTTACCGCAAGCGAACGCATGGCGAAACAAAACACCCCAAATCAATTCGCAAAGTGGCTGCTCGGGTGGCTTTCCATCTGGTTTGCGACTGCTTTTGCAGCTCCCCCCTGCGTTGCACAGGGTTTTTCGCCCTCGGAATCACTTCGGCAAATGCAGCTCGCCGATGGTTTTCGCGTGAACATCATCGCTGCGGAACCGCTTGTGCGACAACCTGTCGCGATTGAATTCGACGATCGCGGCCGTTTGTGGGTAATTCAATACTTACAATATCCCAACCCAGCTGGCCTCAAACGTATTCAGGTAGATCGTTATTCGCGGACAAAATACGATCGCATTCCTGCACCCCCACCGCATGGTCCACGCGGAGCCGATCGGATTTCTATTCTGGAGGACACCAATCGAGACGGTCAAATGGACTCCAGCAAAGATTTCATCGGCGGACTGAATTTAGCTTCCGGAATCGCCTTCGGCCACGGAGGTGTGTTTGTGCTCAACGTGCCTTACTTGCTCTTCTATCCAGATCGCAACCGCGACGACATACCCGACAGCGATCCAGAAGTTTTATTAACTGGTTTCGGGATGGAAGATGCGCACAGCGTCGCCAATTCGCTCACCTGGGGACCTGACGGCTGGCTTTACGGTTGCCAAGGAAGTACGGTCACAGCGCGGATCCGCGGAATCGAGTTTCAACAGGGCGTCTGGCGATATCATCCTGTAAAAAAACAGTTCGAACTGTTTTGCGAAGGCGGCGGAAATTCCTGGGGATTAGACTTCGATGCAGTTGGCAACCTGTTCTACAGCACGAACTACGGCGGCTACGTGCTCTTACACGGAGTACAAGGTGGTTATTTCGTCAAGTCGTTTTCGAAACACGGCAATCTTCATAACCCGCACGCTTACGGCTATTTCAATCATGCCCCTCACGACAACTTCTACGGCGGACATGTGACCGTTGGAGGTATCGTCTATCAGGGAAACACATTCCCCGCTTCCTTCCGCGGAAAGTATGTCGCGGCTGACCTGCTTGGTCATGGCGTGTACTGGCATGAAATCCAACCGCACGGATCAACGGTCAAGACGGCCCACGGGGGCGAACTATTGGCCAGTGATGACCGTTGGTTCGCACCGACCGATGTCACGACGGGACCCGACGGATCGGTTTATGTGTCCGACTGGCATGACGCTAGAACAGCACACCCGGATCCCGATGCAGACTGGGACCGGTCAAATGGTCGCATCATTCGCATCTCCTATGCAACGCAGGCAAGTTCGGTAAGTGTTGATCCTCCTGCTATCGACATCGCCCAACTGCCAACGAAAAAACTGCTCTCCCTCCATCAGCACAAAAATCAATGGTGGGTTCGTAAAGCACGAAACGAATTGGCCAATCGAAGCACACGTGCGGGCCATCTTGGCATGGATTTATCTGCAATTCAAAAAACACTGTTTCATCAAGTATCAACAGCCCAAGATCAAGTCACAGCTCTAGAATCGCTCTGGACACTCGAGGTAACCGGTGGACTCAACGAGGCACTGGCCAGTCAACTGCTCCAAAGTCAGCACCCAGCCGTACGACTCTGGGTGATCCAACTGCTCGGTAATAGAGCAACACTGTCTGATGCTTTTGCTCATCGTCTCAACGAATGCGCAGAACAGGAACCGGTCGTTGAGGTACGTCGCCAATTGGCCTCGACCGCAAAACGCTTACCCGCGCGGCACGCAGCTCCGCTCATCTATGCCAACATGATCCGGGACGTCGACGGGAACGATCCCTATCTCAACCTATTGTGGTGGTGGGCAGTCGAACATCACAGCATTCGTGGGCGGGAGGAAATTCTCAATCGTTTCGTTCGGCCGAGCAACTGGGAATCACGACTGGGTCGTGAGGAATTACTCCCGCGTTTGATCCGACGTTATGCGGCCGAAGGCGGCGACGACGGATTATCTGCCGTCGTTCGTTTACTTGCTTCCGCTCCCGATAATGAAGCACGAGAGCCACTGTGGCAAGCGATCCTCGCAGGCTGGCACGAACAACACTCCGATGATCATGCCGTAGCAATCGCCCAAACCCATGATTTTTCGCGGATCGTTATCCAAGCCTGGAAGCAGCGACCCGCTGACCTCCACCTCACTGAGCTTGCCGTTGCTTTACGACATCGTGCTGCGATCGATGTGACGATCCGCGATGCGTTTGACGATTCGATCGATCTTTCTCGACGTGTGGGCCTGCTGAAGATCCTGGCAAAAGTTCAGCCTCAACAGATTGTTGAGCCAGCGCTGGCGTTGGTTTCATCAAGCAATCCAGAACCGATCCGACAAGCAGCACTGAAAGTGGTTTCTCAGCTCGAATCCCAAGCCGTCACAAACCAGTTGATACGCCTGTTACTCTCCCGCGAGAATCAGGCTTTTCATTCGCAAGTTATCGATATCCTCGTGTCCCGTCGCTCCTCCGCAAGCGGCCTACTTGCCGCAGTGGAAGACGGCAAGATTCCATCTAAATCGATTCCGCTCACGCAAATTCGTCGAGTGACACTATTCAACGATCGGGGCTTAAATTCGATCGTTGGCAAATACTGGGGCAAAATGAAACCTGTCAGCCGCGGTGAACAGCTTGCTGAAGTGCGACGCCTGAATAACGACCTTCGAGCCGGGACAGGCAATTTGGCCAATGGCAAAGCCCTCTTTAAAAAGCAGTGTGCATCCTGTCACAAACTGTTCGGAGAGGGATCGACCATTGGCCCCGAGTTAACCACCGCAAATCGCGCCGACCGCAATTTCTTACTCATCAGCCTTGTCGATCCGGACGACGTGATTCGCAAGGAATACACGAGTCTCGTGGTCGAAACCAACGATGGCCGATTTTTAACCGGAGTACGCATCAATCATGATCCGGCGACAATTACGTTGGCAGATGGAAAAAATGAGCAACAGATCACGGTCCAAACTTCTGAGATCAAAAACATCCATGAGTCTCCAATTTCCCTGATGCCAAAAGACCTTTATCGGCAATTTAACCCTCAGCAACTGAGAGATCTGTTTCGATACCTTGAATCCGAAACAGGCCAATCTGTCAGGAGCCAACCATGAAGATTCTTTGTTTACTGCCATTCTTCGGTCTGTTGTTTTGCGTCTGTCATGCTCACGCTCAACAAACAGATCAGAAACTACGAATTTATGAGAATCGGCTACGCCAAATCAAAGAGCCTAAGCCTTTGCTCAACGACCATCCTGAATTTTTTGAACCGATCATTGAGCGAACTCATTTCGAATCGCCACCCCTAGTGATCGACGAGCCTGCAAATCTGAATGTCCGAGCTTGGCGGTTTTCCTACAACGCGCGTGGCATCATTGAGATCCCCAATCATCTCGATGCAAAACGAACCGCGGTGATCATGGTGCACCCTTGGGGGATCGACGACGGCCAAGGATGGAACACACCCGAACCGGCTGGCGTCGCGGACTTCTGCACAAAGGAAAAAAATCACTTCGCGGCTCGTCACACCCGCTCAGTCGTGCGGCCCTTCATCAACGCCCTCCGAGATCATGTGGGGTTGGTGATGTATAGCTTGCCTGGCAAGCAGGATTCGATTCGCAAGAAACTCTACCGATCATTTCAACACACCCCGAGCTTAGCCGAACGCAATCGCGGAAAAATCGAACTCAGAGATAAATTGAACCGTTTTAACTACGAGGGCAAATCACTTCCGCAGACGGTGACGCTATCGAACGACAAACCGGTCGCCGACTATTTTCGGCAATTCCCCGGACTCGATGCCGGAGAGAAGTACAATAACGCTGGTTTTTGGGATTTGCCCATTCCCGTCACGCGCGATGTGGACGTCGATCCCAACGACGTCGTCATCTATGACGCGGAAGGGTACGAGCCACTGAAAAAGTTTCTAATCGCCAACGGAATCCACCATATCTTGCTGACGGGATATGCAACCGACATGTGCTTCTGCCGCACAACCGCAGGCTACGAAAACTTGTCGAAAGACTTCAACGTCTTTCTCGTCGGCGACGCGTCTCTCGCTACGTTTCCCTCAAACGCGTCACCTCGATTTGCCGTCAATGCGGCGATCTCCTACGCCGCTCTCAACCAGCTGATTACTCAGGTCTCCTGGATCAGCTTGGCCGATGTGGAGGAATAAACATCGTGACAAATAACTTGCACCCTCGTCGTGTTGCTACGGATGCAAATCCTGACGATTGCCTAACTCGCAGACGTTGGATTAGCGAAGGTGCGGCTGCGACGGTGGCCGGCCTAATTTTCCCGACTCTCTCGACCCGCATTTCCTCGGCTGCAGAACCGCGCAAGGCACAAATCGCAATCACGCTCGACCTCGAAATGAGTCGCAATTTTCCCAACTGGGCAGATACTTCCTGGGATTATGAAAAAGGAAATCTCAATGAAGAAACAAAGCGGTATTCGGTCGAAGCAGCCCACCGCGTCAAAGATGCCGGCAGCGCAATTCACTTTTTTGCAGTGGGTCGAGTTCTGGAACAGCAAAATGTCGATTGGCTACGACAACTTGCGGAGCAGGGTCACCCCATCGGCAACCACACCTATGATCACGTCAATGTCCTGGCAAAAACAGTGAACGACGTTCAGTTTCGATTTCAACGATCACCCTGGTTGGTCGAAGGCAAAACACCAACTGAAATCATTCGGGAAAACGTACGTTTATGTAGCATTGCGATGAAGAGCCGTTTGAAAATCACGCCTAACGGTTTTCGGACACCTGGCGGTTTTGCTACCGGGCTGAAGAGCCGACCAGACGTCCGATCAATGCTGCAAGAACAGGGCTTCGATTGGGTCAGCAGTCTCTACCCGGCTCATCGATATACAAAACCAAAGCAACGGCCCGACGCCCAAATCATGAAAAGCATTCTCTCAGCGCAAGCGAATGCACAACCCTTCGCCTATCCCGACGGATTGGTAGAGATCCCTATGAGCCCCATTAGCGATATCGGAGCATTCCGCACAGGCCAGTGGAAACTGGAATGGTTTCTCGATGCGATTCGTGAAACGATCGAATGGACCATCGACAATCAGGCAACTTTCGACTTCCTGGCGCATCCATCCTGCCTCTACGTCGTCGACCCAACCTTCAAGTCAATCGAACTGATCTGTGAACTAGTTGAGAAAAATCGCCAACGAGCGACGCTCGTTGATTTGGGCACCATTGCCCGGCATTTCACCGCCTAGAACATTACGTCCTCAACCCGACACAATTCACCCCAGTTGTTTTGTTTCCGTTTGCATACTCACAGTGTTATGATCATCAGTCATAATACTTCACTTTCGCCTACACCTACGAGCAACGCCCGATCTAGCCTGTAAATACAAGGGTTTCTGAGCCACCATCAGCTACCTACGCGATTCGGCCCATTTGGGAACACTTTCGTTGGGGTGTTCCCTAATATACTCATGACGCCGCACAGTCCATTTCATGGACAACTCTGCGATGAACTGATTTACTGCGGACGTGCAACCACAATTCAAACGACAGGGGAAACGATGAGAACGCTATTCACGACTGCGATGCTCTTCGCTGTCACAACCACTGCCAACGCCGACATAATGTCGTTGGGCGGAACACTGGGCGGAACAATTCAAGGATTATTCACTCCGGTAGGCGGCAGGGTTATCTACGAGCCTGACACCGGGGAAGTCGTTGGTGCTCGGATGTCCTACGATGGCTATTTCCGAACGTGCAAGTTTGATGACGCAAACGGTTGGGTAAATCCGCTGACAGGCGAGTTCTATTTAGAAATCGGCTTCCACGATCCGTACAAGAGGTGCTCGTGGACCGATCCGGAGAACCCACTGCTCCAGGCATACATGAACAGTGAGGGATACTACCAGCAAGCCTGGAGGGGCGGGGATCCCGGAACAACCACCGTCCATTGGCGTTACGTCACATTCTCAGTCCCGGAGCCGTCAAGCATTACGTTGATGGCACTCGCTGGGCTGTTCTTGCTCCGTTTCAGAAGGCCCTGACAACTCACGGGTCATTTGCTGTACAGAACTCTGCCAAGATGGTTTACTGGTGGACGTGCTACACACTTCAACGGCACGAGGGGGAACGGATGAGAACGCTGCTTGCAATCGCCTCCATCCGATGGAGGGGAATAAATTCTGGCGGTTGAGTAATTCAGCTAGCGCGTTAACCAGCTTTATGAGCAACGTGCGATTCAAACCCGAAGCGAGGGTTACCAGAGACGATGGAAGAGATGGGTTACCCGTGGACTTGGTAGGTGGGCTGAACGGCTGAGGGCTTTTGACGACGAAGACGCCTGCCTGGCTCATGAAGCTGGCGGAATAACGGCCGACGTTTGCTTCGTTCTTTCGCGTGATACACGCACCCAGGTTTCTCAATCGCGCGCCGCCTACGGCGGCCAAGAAAAAGGGTAAAAGGTAGAAAGGGAAAAGGGTTATTTCCTCGCCCGCCTTCTTCGCCAACACAAACCGATTCCACCTAGCACGGCCCAAACGGCTAGCGAGCCGGGCTCTGGCACACTGGCGGGAGAGGAAAGACTTGCGACT